>JAACDV010000112.1 GCA_009936825.1 Bacteroidota bacterium
GGCGTTAACTGACCCGGCGTTAACTGGCCCGGCGTCAACTGGCCCGGCGTTAACTGGCCCGGCGTTAACTGGCCCGGCGTTAACTGGCCCACCCTTAACTGGCCCACTCTTAACTGGCATTGAACGCGCCTGATTTACCGCCTGATTTATGCGTCAGCCGAATCTCTCCGATTTTCATCCCGCGATCCACCGCTTTGCACATATCATAGATCGTCAGCGCGGCAACGGAAACTGCTGTCATAGCCTCCATCTCAATGCCGGTCCGCCCCGTTACACCGCAGGTGGCGGTAATCAAAATGCCGGGCAGGGAATCATCAATAACCAGATCAACACCAACATGATCAAGCCCCAGAGGATGGCAAAGAGGGATAAGGCTGGCCGTTTGTTTGGCCCCCATAATTCCGGCAAGCCGCGCCACCCCCAACACATCCCCCTTGTCAAGCGAGGCATCCCGAATAGCAGCCACTGTTTGCTGCATCATGGTGATTTGCCCCTGTGCCACCGCGATACGGCGCGTTACCGGTTTTTCGCCGATATTGACCATATGGGCTTTTCCGTCCGCATCAAAATGCGTGAAATCGGACATTCGCGTCTCCTAACCTTTATTTTAAGCTGCGGGGGCTACTGGATTGGTCAGAATAGCCGCAGTTGCGGCGCTGACATCATCAGCGCGCATTAAAGATTCGCCAATCAGAAAACACCGGGCTCCACAAGATGCCATATGGGAAAGGTCTGCGGGCGTAAAAAGACCACTTTCGGCAATGGCAATCCGGTCATCTGGAAGGTGCGGCAGCATCGCTGCGCCGACATCCAGTGATATTTCCATGGTTTTGAGATTGCGGTTATTGATCCCCATCAGCGGTGATTTCAACTTTGTCGCCCGGTTCAGCTCATCGGCGTCATGAACCTCGATCAGAACATCCATCCCCAACGCATCGGCGCAGGCTTCAAGCTCGCTTGCCTGATCGTCCGAAAGCGCCGCCATGATCAGCAAAATGCAATCGGCCCCCAGCGCGCGGGATTCAACAATCTGGATAGGGTCTATCATGAAATCTTTCCGCAAAACCGGCAGTGATACGCTATGGCGTGCCGCCACCAGATATTCAGGCGCGCCCTGAAACCATGGTGCATCCGTTAGAACCGACAGGCAGGTAGCACCGCCACTCTCATAAGCGGCGGCCAATGTCTCGGGATCGAAATCGGCGCGGATCAGACCTTTGGAAGGGGAGGCCTTTTTCAACTCGGCGATCAATCCGTATCCGGTCGCCGACGCTGCTGCTAACGCCTTGGCAAAGCCCCTGGTTGGGGATGCGGCTCTGGCGGCGGCCTCCAGATCGGTCATTGAGTTTGCCGCTTTCATCGCGGCAACTTCTTCGTGTTTGCCAGCAATGATTTTGGCCAGAATATCAGTCATTTTATGTCGCCTTGCCGTTGGTAATTGCGACCAGCTTTTCCAGCGCGGTCATGGCTTTGCCGTTTTCGATTGATGCGGCGGCGCGCCCGGCCCCTAGTTCCAGATTTTTGGCATGGCCGCCAGCGACCATCGCTGCGGCTGCATTGAAAATCACAATATCGCGATAGGGCCCTACCGCACCCGTCAGAACCGCGCGCAGACTAGCGGCGTTCTCTTCGGGGGTTCCCCCCTTCAATTCATCAATCGAAACTGTTTCTAGCCCGATATCGGGCGGTGAAATGGTGAATTCTTGAATCTTGCCATTGGCTAGTGCAGCAACATGCGTTGGCCCGGTTGTTGAAACCTCATCCAGCCCGTCAGCGCCGTGAACAACCCAAGCATGTGTTGTGCCCAGCGCTGATAGCGCCTTGGCAAAAGGAACGCATAAATCTGCATCGAACACGCCAACCATAATCCGTTTGACCAAAGCCGGGTTGGCCAGCGGGCCTAGCATGTTAAAAATTGTGCGAAAACCCAGATCAACCCGAACCGGCGCCACATGCCGCATTGCCGAATGATGCCGGGGGGCCATCAGAAAACAAATACCGGCATCGTCAAGGGCGCGCGAAATATCGGTAAAATCGCAGTCAAGATTGATCCCCAAACTGGTCAGCACATCGGCAGCACCGCTTTTTGACGATACCGCCTTGTTACCATGCTTGGCGACCGGGACCCCGGCTCCGGCAAGAACAAAGGCGGCGGCGGTGGAGATATTGTAAGTGCCAATGCCATCACCGCCAGTGCCCACGATATCCATCGCGCCTTCGGGGGCCTCTATCGTCAACGCTGTCTCTCGCATCACGCTTGCGGCAGCGGCAATATCTTCGACGCGCTCCCCCCTGATTTTCAATGCCGTCAAAAACGCTGCCGTCTGAATCTGGCTGACCTGACCGTTCATGATAAGGTGAAAAGCGGCGCGAATGGTCTCTGCCGACGGCATGTCCCCTTCGGTAAGGGTTTTCAAAGTTTTGCGCATGACGTCGGTCATTGGCAGGGCGCGTTGAGGGTTGGCGTGGCAAGGGAGGGGGTGTGCAGCTTTCCGCCGGATCGCCTGATCCCCCCGCGTGATAGACTAATCTAACATGTGATGCTGACTATATGAAGGCGGGCGAGGCTTTGCAAGGTGTGCTGGGTTTGGAAAAAATAC
>JAACDV010000113.1 GCA_009936825.1 Bacteroidota bacterium
CGCTCCCGCGCGTTCCCCCAAAAACAGGCGTCCCAAAATCGTTGACCATACCGGCGTCAGATAATAAAGCACCGTCGCTTTGGAAACCGAGGCAACCATCCACCCCAGCCCATAAACGGTGAAGGCAGAGGCCATGAAAAACCCCGCTGCCGCGTAAACCAGCCATTGATTCCGCGCCGCCAGTGTTCGCCGCCCCACAAAAACTGCCAGCACGAGCGCCGGCATCACCATGAACAGAAATTGCACCCACAATGCGGGAAAACCCATCGCCTCTACCGCGCGCATAGGAACCCACAGCACCCCCCAAACCGACGCAGACACCACGACCAACATTGATGCGGTGTGCCGGCTATATTCGCGGACGAAAAGTTGCATGAAGGGTCCCTCTATTGCCAAGCCTTTAGGACGATGCCCCATCTTTGGTCAATGCCCTATCTTTGGTCAATATTGTTACGCGTCAATCTAAAGCGATTAGGACGGCGTTCCTAGGGTTTTATTCTGGTGAATTATTCGCGGGTTCTGGCGAGAGTTATTGCACCCACCGCACGGCTCGGCTAGGTTAGGCGCGGTGTCAGCCACGGCTGAATTTCCACGCATTAGTCACGTCATCAATTCTGGCTCTAGAAAATAGGATTTCCCAATGACCAATTATCTTTTTGAACCGACAGCCCCTTCGGTTATTCCGATCTATGGAAGCGACCAGCTGTACCCGGTAAACCGCGTTTTTTGTGTTGGCCGGAACTATGAAGCGCATGCGACTGAAATGGGAACCGTTGTTGACCGTGAGGCCCCGTTCTATTTCACCAAATCGCCAACAGCGATCATTCTGGCTGAAGGTGACATCGCTTATGCACCGCGCACCGATAATTATCACTATGAGATGGAGCTGGTTTTCGCGCTGAAAAGCGGCGGCACCAACATTGCCGAGGCCGACGCGCTGTCGCACATCTATGGCGCTGCTGCCGGCGTTGACATGACCCGCCGCGACCACCAGAACAAGGCCAAGGAAACCCGCCGCCCATGGGATACATCAAAAGATGTTGAACAGTCCGCCGTGGTAACGCCCCTGCGCCTGATGAGCGATGTACCTTCGGTTGGTGAAGGCCGGATTCACCTTGAGCAGAACGGCACGATCAAGCAGGAAGCCGATCTGTCACAGATGGTCTGGTCGGTTCCCGAAATTATCGCCGATTTGTCGCTGATGTACACGCTGCAACAAGGTGATGTTGTGTTCATGGGAACACCGGCAGGCGTTGGCGCGGTAGAACGCGGTGATGTGATTACGGGCGGCGTTGATGGCATTGCTGATTTCAGCTTCAAAATCGCCTAATCAGTCAATCAAATTAAGGCTAATTGAGACGATACAAGGCATATTACCTGATCAAGAGGGCTGTCAGCCACCCGGCTGACGGCCCTTTTTCGGTGTAAACTAGCCTACTGTAAGTCAGAAAAGGCCTTGGCCAGACGGTCCATCGCATCAACCAATACGCTGCGTGAGCAGGCGATGTTAAACCTAAGACAATCCTCACCGCCGGGCCCGAATGGCTCACCAAGCTGCGGCACCAGTCCTGCATCATTCACCCGCTTAAGGAAATCTTCCTTCGCCATTCCAGTTCCGGAAAAATTCCCCCATGTCAGATAGGTGGCTTGCAGATCCATCACCGACAGGCCGGGAATATCGGCAATCGCAGCATTTATAACCTGCCGGTTGCCATCCAGATATTCCATCAGCGCATCCAGCCATTCATCGCCGTGCAGATAGGCAGCCTCGGCCATCAGCATACCAAATTTATTCGGCATGATTCCGCCAGCAAGGCAACCATGCTGCAAGGCGCTGCGAAGCTTTTCGTCAGCGACAATCATGGAACCAACAGCGCATCCGGCAATGTTGAACGTCTTGGTGGTGGCCGCCAATGTGATCAGATGGCTGTTGGCCTGAGGTGCTACTTGTGCCAGAACGTGATGCTTATAGCCGGGCATTACCAGATCATTATGCACCTCGTCGCTGATCAGTAAAATGTCGTTGCGTACACAGAAATCAGCAATATCGCGAAGCTCTTCAACGCTCCAGAGCTGGCCGCCCGGATTATGGGGAGAGCAGAGAATGAGAATTTTCTCAGTGCCGGTGAGAGACGCTTGCAACGCCTCTAAATCCATATGAAAGCGGTTGTCACGCTCATCCATATGAGAATAGACGACACGCCGGTCATTCGCCTCAATCACCCGCATAAAGGCATAATAGACCGGCGAGAACACGATGATACCATCACCCGGCTGGGTAAACACCTGCAAACACACAGAAACGGCGTTGACCAGCCCATGCGTCTGAATTGGCCATGCAGGATCAACATCCCAGTCATGACGACGTTTCATCCAGCCAACCAGCGCTTTGCGGAAACTGGTATCATCGCCATAATATCCGTGAATGCCGTGATCAGCCGCGGCCTTCAGCGCGTCATTGACGGCTGGTGGCGGCAGAAATTCCATATCCGCAACCCACATCGCAACGGCGTTTTCATCGGTGACGTTAAAGCGATTTTCTAGTTCGTCCCATTTCATCGAATGGGTTTCCCGGCGGTCATTTACCGTGTCGAAATCAAAAGCCAAATCCCTGCCTACCTTCCCTCAAATTGTCATGATCATTGCGCGCATCCGCACGCTTATAGACTAGCATCCAGTGCATTGATCAGTTTGCCTACCTCACCCTCATCCGTGTAATGAACAAAGCTGAGGCGCAGCACCCCGGCGGCGGCATCACATCCCATCGCGCCTATTGTACGCAGTGCATAAAAATCACCAGAGCCGGCCATGATACCCTGATCAGCCAGCTTACCAACAATTTGCGCTGGAGCTTTGGCGGTATTCAGCGCCACAGTTGGCACCCGGCCATTTGGGGCACCAGCCGCGTTAGTGGTGGTTGTGCCTCCCAGAATACGGGCATCATCCCGGTCCCGCAAGAAATCCAGCAACGGCGCCAGCACCTTATTTTCATGAGCGCGTTGCAGTGCCGTTACCGCGCGCGCGCGATTGGCTGGCGTCGCCTTCTCGGAAAAATGATGGTCATACAGCGCATCAACATAATCCGCCATTCCGGCAGAGGCTGCAATCTGCGCATGATCGGGGCCGGCCGGTGTCAGACGTTTCACGCGTGATCCAGCATTAAAGAAATGCGCCTGATTGGCCAGCCTGTCGGCAAGCGCGCGCCGAACCACCATAATCCCCTGATGTGGGCCATAGGTTTTATAACTTGAAAACAGATAGATATCAGCATTCAGCGCGGCAACATCGGGAAAGCCGTGCGGTACCATACTGACCCCATCAACACAGGTAACCCCGCCAACCGCGTGGACCATAGCGGCGATTTCGGCAACCGGATTTTCCTGACCAATGATGTTTGAGCAATGCGGAAAACACACCAGCTTGACACGTTCGTCCAGGATCTCGGCAAGTGTTTCCAGCTCCAACTGGCCGCTTTCGGCGTTCACATGCCATTCGCGAATTTCCATGCCGCGCGCTTCCATCCGCCGCCACGCACCGCTATTCGCCTCATGATCCTGATCAGTGACAATAACAACATCGCCCTTATCCAGCGTTTCACTGAACGCGTGCGCTAATACATAGGTGTTGGAACTTGTCGACGGGCCGAAACTCAGCTCATCTTCCTCAATATTCAGCAGTGCGGCAAGGCGGCTGCGCGCTTCATCCATTTCATCACCGCCAGCTTTTGATGCTGCATAAACACCGTAGGGCTGCACTTTGCGCTGGGTATAAAATCGATGCAGCCGGTCGATGACCTGCTGGCAGGTGTATGAGCCGCCCGCATTCTCAAAGAATGCTTGGCCTTGAAGGGATGGCTCAGAAAAAGCGGGGAATTGCGCGCGGACGAACTCAACGTCAAGGACGGTCATTGTAGATCCTTCTTTATCAGCTTGGGTAGAAAAACAAGCATATAACGTGAACTGCCAAATGCAACTTGTCACGCACAAAACACCATAAAATGAACGGTCTAGCGGTTCAGGCTGTTGGCGTCCGGGCCCCAAACATCGGTTACCGCAAAGCCATCGGCGAAAGGATCGCTGGCATCCACCATAATGCTGGTCTCACCAAACCGCCACCCCCGCCCCTTAATTCGCGGCATGATTGCAGTTCGGCCCGCAACCTCGTTAATCCCCATCAGCGTAACCTCAAAGCGTGACCCGATGATCGAGCGCGTAATGATCTTCTCACCAACGGCAATCTGGCCGCGCGCCGCCATCGATGCTAAATGCGCCGAGCTGCCCGTGCCGCAGGGGCTGCGATCAATTCGGCCCGGCGCCATTATCGTGGCGGTTCGCACCTCATTCGGCCCAATAGCCTGGGTGAACATCACATAGGCGATGCCGCTAATCTCGGGAATTTGCGGGTTAACAACCTTGTGATGCGCATTAATAATGTCCTTTAGCGCCATCCCTGCCGCCGCCAGACGCGCAGCATTTTCCGGAATAATCGACAGACCAATTTGGCCAGCATCAACCAGCGCATAAAAAATCCCGCCATAGCAGATATCAACCGAAAGCTGCCCCCACTCTGGGCTGAATATCGGACAATCCAGCATCTCAACAAATGAGGGAACCATATCAAGCGTCACCGACCGGCATTTACCGCTAGCCCAATCAGCCTGCACTGCAATCAGGCCGGCCGCTGTCTCCAGCGTTATCGGCACCTCACCGTCCTTTGCAGGCAGCATTTTAGTTTCCAGAAGCGCGGTCACGACACAGATACTATTCGAGCCGGAACTGGCATGTGCCTGATCAGGTTGCAGAACGATGAACCCGATGTCGGCATCGGGATGCTGCGGTGGAAATAGCAGATTGACCGAGGATGCAGGATTGCCGCGCGGTGCCAGCGTTAACATCCGGCGAAGCGCATCATCACCCTTGTTCAATGTCGCCAGCTTTTCGGCGAGCGTGTCTCCGGCAATTTCAGGAACGCCTTCAACCGCAACATAGCCGATCTCACCTTCGGCATGGGTGTTAATCATCCGGATCATCGGGTTGCTTCGCGCAACGCGCTGATTGTTGTCTGCGGTGAGATTGCCTCAGTCGCAACAATGATTTCGATAATTGCCCCGACGGGATAGGCGCCTGTGGTGGCAGCAAGGGCGCGGGCATAGGCACCGGCAAATTCATCGGTCCGCGTCACCCGTTCGCCGTGAAACCCATAGGCAGCCGCAAGCGTCACATAATCAGGATTAACAATCTTGGTCCCCAAAACGCGGGCCGGATATGTGCGTTCCTGATGCATTCGGATGGTGCCATAGCTGGAGTTATTTAGGATTAGAATAATCGGATGAAGCCCCGCTTGCAACGCGGTGCCAAGCTCATTGCCATTCATCTGAAAATCACCATCACCGGCAAAGCACAGAACAAAGCGGCTGCCATCATACACCTTGGCGGCAAGTGCAGCAGGCAACCCAAACCCCATCGAGCCACTTTGAGGGGCAAGAAGGCGTTGCTGGGGGCCATATTGCATAAATTTATTGGACCAGATTGCAAAATTGCCGGCCCCATGCGTGATAATCGCATCCTCGGGCAGACTGGCCTCGATTTGCGGAATTATCTGCGCCATATCAACATCGCCGGTCTGCGGCGGCATCTTCAAGGATGCCAGATAATTAGCGCGTGCAGCCTGAACCCATTCCGACTGTTCAGACGAGCGCGATAACTGCAGGCTGGAAAGCGCATCAGCCAGAACATTAGGCCCCGCATGAAGCGGCAGATCGGCTGCATATAACTTGCCAATTTCGTCATCCGAACAGTGCGAATGAACAAGCTTTGCCGCCATTTTCGGGGCATCAAAAAGCTTATAATCGTTGGTAGTGAACTCGCCGAACCGGATGTTTATCGCGAAAATCAAATCCGCGTTACCAAGCAGCGCCTTCATATAGGGGTTCATGCCAATGCCGGCATCGCCGACATACGCATCACAGTGATTATCAATAATGTCGTGAAAGCGAAAAGCCGCAACAACGGGAATATTATGCGCGGTTGCAAATGCCTCAATCGCACGCGCACTTTCTGGCTGCCAGCGCGTTCCGCCAACAATAATAACCGGCCTTTCGGCAGCATTCAGCATATCTGTCAGCTTTGCCAGCGCGCCAGGTGATGGCGCAGGCTCGGGAATTTCAACAGCAGTGCATGGCGCGGCAGAACTTACATCAACCAGCATATCTTCGGGAAGCGCAACCACCACCGGACCGGGCCTGCCGCTAAGGGCAACGCTCCACGCGCGGCTGATAATCTCTGGAACCCGGTTAACATGGTCAATCTGCACGGCCCATTTTGCAATGGGACCAAAGAAAGCCGGATAATCAACCTCTTGAAAAGCCTCACGCCCGGCCACATCACTGCCGACCTGCCCCACAAATAACAGCATCGGCAGCGAATCTTGTATCGCTGTATGAATGCCAACGGCGGCGTTCGTTGCCCCGGGCCCACGGGTGACGAAACACAGCCCCGGATCACCAGTCAGCTTCGCCCACGCCGCCGCCATATAGGCGGCCCCACCTTCCTGACGGCACAGCACCAGATCAAATTCATCACGCCGGTCAACCATGGCATCAAGAACCGCAAGATAGGATTCGCCCGGTACACCAAACGCCTTGCTGGCACCCAGATTGATCAGGCAGTCCATCAGCAACTGGCCGCCAGTCCGAACACCGTCCTTTGCCATGCTGCCTCGCTTTCTTCGTGCTTAGCCTTTTATACCAATAAGTGAGAAGCCTATGGGAATGAGAATTCTATGGGAGTGAGAGGGGCTAGCCGGCAAGAACCGCCGCTACCGCAGCCGCAAAAGGAACATGGCGCCCACCGGACAGACCGGCGATATTAATCCGGCTGTCACCAACCACATACATCGCATGCTCATCGCGCAACCTTTCAACCTGCTCAGACGTCAGGCCAAGGCGTGAAAACATGCCGCGATGCCGCGCGATGAAATCAAACCTATCAGAATTGCACTGTCGGCGAAGTTCATCGGCAAGATTCTGGCGAATTTCCAACATCGTAAAGCGCATCTCGTCGAGTTCTGCCTGCCAGTCCGCACGAAGGTCCTTATCGGTAAGAATAATACCGGTCAACGCCGCCCCATGATCAGGTGCAAACGAATAGTTCAACCTATTCAGAACCGCTAGATTCCGGCTGACGACCGCGTGTTTCTCAGCGCTATCGCAAATCGCCATCGCAATACCGACACGGTCACGGTACAGACCAAAATTCTTCGAGCATGAAGCCGCGATCAGCATCTCAGGAACGCGCATAGCCATTGCCCGCAATCCGGCTGCATCTTCATCCAGACCATCACCAAACCCCTGATAGGCTATATCAATGAAAGGAGTGACTTTCTTTTGCAAAACAAAATCAGTCACCTGCTGCCAGTTCGCCGAGGTAAGATTAGCGCCCGTCGGGTTATGGCAACATCCATGCAACAACAAAACATCGCCGGCTGCCATATCCTGAAGGTCTTCCATCATTCCGGCAAAATTTACATCGCTGGTGGCATTATCGAAATACCGATACTGGCGCAGTTTCATCCCCATATGCTTTGCCATGCTGACATGCGACGGCCAGGTTGGATCACTGACCCACAAGGTAGCATCAAAATTGATCAGCTTTATCGCTTCATACATCTGACGAATGGCTCCGGTTCCACCCGGGGTCTGAATAGTGGCAACGCGGTCAGCAGGCACAGAATCGCCGAGGACGAGTTGGCGCATCGCATCGCGAAACTGCTCATCACCGGCAAGCCCTTTATAGCTTTTAGTGGTTTGTTCGGCGTGCAAAATGGCTTCGGCTTTCTTCACCGCCCGCATAATCGGGGTGCGCCCTTCAGCGTCTTTGAAAACCCCAACACCAAGATCAATTTTGGTCTCACGCGTGTCCGCGGCATAAAGCTGGCCAAGACCCAGAATGGGGTCAGGCGGCGTTGGCTGGAATCTTTCAAGCATCAAAATGACCTTTCAATTATCAAGAACATCTTTCCGGTCAATAATCAAGAACATCCTTCCGGTCAATAATCAAGAACACCCTTCCGGTCAATAATCAAGAACACCCTGCCAGGCTGACTGGCACACAGCAGACGGAGGACGATGACCGGATTTTCATCTTTATTGGTGTTTCATCTTTTATCTAGGGCATTTAAGGGGGTACTGGCAATGATTTTGAATGCCTGAGTCTGGAGGGTCCCCGATGTTTGTTATTTTTCCGGAATCAATCCGCGTGGACTAAATCGCAAGACAAGCAACAAAATTATCCCCATCGTGATCAGGCGCATATGCGCTGCAGATTTGATCAGATGTTCACGAAGGTCCGAATTCTCAGCCATTCCGCTGGTGATGGCATTCATCAGCCAAAGCCCCATCGGTTCAACCTCAACCCACAGGAACCAAATCAGAAACCCGCCAAGAACCGCGCCCCAGTTATTCCCTGATCCGCCAACAATCACCATCACCCAGATCAAAAAAGTAAAGCGAAGCGGCTGATACGACGCTGGCGTCAACAGTCCATCCAGCGACGTCAACATCGCCCCGGCAATGCCGCAAACCGCCGAGCCAATCACGAACACCTGAAGATGACGCTTGGTCACATCCTTGCCCATCGCCTCGGCGGCCTCTTCATTATCGCGAATAGCGCGCATCATCCGGCCCCACGGCGATTTCAGGGCCTTTTCAGACATCCACATGATGATTGCCAGAACAACAACGAACAGCAGGCCATAGGAGATTTTAACATAGAGCGATGATGCCTCGATCACATTGATGCCAAGCCGGTCGGCCCATGAGATAAAGCTGGGGTCGGCCTGAAGGTTAACTTCATAGGCAACAGGGCGCGGGATACCGGTAACGTTTTTTACGCCGCGTGTCAGCCAATCCTCATTCTTAATCACGGCGATGATAATTTCAGAAATGCCGAGCGTCGCAATCGCCAGATAATCCGAGCGAAGACCAAGGGCAACCTTGCCAATTACCCACGCCGCCCCGGCCGCTAACAACCCGCCAACCAGCCAGCTGAAAATAATATGCAGCCCCAATCCGCCAAGATATCCATCCGCCGCCGGGTTCACCGCCTCGATCGCCTCGGCTGCCGGATCAAAGACATATCGATAGAG
>JAACDV010000114.1 GCA_009936825.1 Bacteroidota bacterium
CCAGATTTTTGAATTGAAGAGTAAGACCAGATTTTTGAATTGAAGAGTAAGAGAGGAGTGGCATCATGCGTAAATACTTAATTATCGCAACAGCGATTCTGGCTGCCATTCTGGTAATGAGCCTGATTAAATCTTGGCAGGCACGGCGCGCCAAAGCGAAGGGCGAAACCCTACCCAAAAATGCAGGCATTGGCATGGCACATCTGATCGGTGCGCTGGTCGGGCTTGCGGTGTTTTTTGTTGGTGCGGTAGCGCTGGAACAAGGCGCATCAGCGCCGGAAGGTGTTTATAAACCTGCCCAGCTTAACGATGGCAAGGTTACATCGGGCGGTTTTGCCGACACATCTAGCGGCAAAAACTGAGTCTATCATGACTGGTTTTGCATGACTGGCGTAGCATGACTGATTTTCCCATCTCGCCGCTGGCGCGGCAGATTTTTGATATCGCGGCGGCGATTAATAGTGAAGCTAGGATCGTTGGTGGCGCTGTTCGCGATTGGGCGGCGGGCCTTGCTGCGGGTGATGTTGATATGGCGATTGCCGCCCCGATCGAAGACGCTGCAGCCGCTTTTCGGGCGCGCGGTTTGAAGGTTGTGGATACCGGACTTTCTCACGGTACAGTGACAGTGGTTGGCGATGGCGAAGTGATCGAAGTTACCCAGACGCGCATTGATGTGGATACAGATGGGCGGCATGCCGTCGTTGCCTTTAGTGATGATTGGTCGGGGGATGCGGCGCGCCGTGATTTTACCATCAATGCCATTTATATTGACGCAAACGGCGCTATTTTTGATCCGCTGGACGGGCGCGCTGATTTGGCGGCTGGTATTTTGCGTTTTGCTGGTGATCCGGTGGTGCGGTTGCAAGAGGATGCGCTGCGAATGCTACGATTTTGTCGCTTTGTGCCACGGTTCGCCAGCGCTGGAACAGATGCTGCGGCGCTGGATGCGCTTCAGGTGCAGGCGCCGAACCTTGCCAGACTGTCGGGAGAGCGGGTTGCCGGCGAATGCCGCAAACTGTTTGGCGCTCCTAACGCTTTTGCGGGCGTGTCCGTTATGCAGGATTGCGATTTGGCAAAGCCAGCGCTTGGCGTTGATCTGATTGCGTCACGTCTGCATCATTTTCCCGCTTTTGATCTGCTTGGCAGCGGATTGGGCGGCGATGCGGCGATGCTGTGGCTGGTCACATTGGCAGGCTGTACGGACGCCGGTAGTGCAAAAATTTTGTCGGACAGGTTACGGCTATCGCGCCGTGAATCGCGGTTCTTGAAACAGCTAGATTCGTCCGGATCACGCATATCGGAAGATAATCTATCCGGGGAAAAGTTATCTGGCCCTGATTGGCGCCGCACCGCCTGGTTTATTGAAAAAGATGAAGCCAATCCGGCGGCGCTTTATGCGGTTTCATGCGCTAGGGCCGAGCGTTGCGTAGACCCTGCCAGATATGATGAGATCGCCCGGTGGAGTCCGCCGGAATGCCCTGTTTCCGCGTCTGACTTATTGTCGCAAGGCGTTGACAAAGGCCCGGCGCTGGGGGAGATGTTACGCGCCGCCGAACATCTTTGGGTGGCGAATGATTTTTCCTTAACCAAGGACCAGCTCCTAGCCAAATTATAAAATTGCCAAATCATAGATCCATATCTGCTTAAAAGGAAAGCGCGCCGGACACTATCGCGCGCCTGCCAGACAAAAAGAACGAAAGAGCTTATCCATGCCTGAGTCAAAAATACCCGAACGTAAGGCTGCTGCTACGGCATGGTTTGCTGCGCTTCGCGATGATATTTGCGCAACTTTCGAATCGATTGAGGCTGAGCTGACGGGCACCGAAAAATCCACGATGCCTGCTGGCAGTTTTGAGCGCAAAAAATGGCAGCGCGATGGCGGCGGCGGCGGCGAGATGAGCGTTATGCATGGCCGCGTTTTTGAGAAGGTCGGGGTTAATATCTCAACCGTTCACGGCGACTTTTCCGAGGAGTTCAGGCATAAAATCCCGGGCGCCGATAAGGATGGCCAATTCTGGGCCGCTGGAATTTCACTAGTGGCACACCCCGCCAATCCGCATGTTCCGTCTGCGCACATGAACACGCGGTTTATCGTAACATCACGCGCGTGGTTTGGCGGCGGCGGTGATTTGACACCGATGCTAGAGGATGATGGTGCAGGCGACAGTTTTCACGCGGCAATGAAGGCCGCCTGCGACGCGCATGATCCAGAATACTACGCGCGCTACAAAAAATGGTGTGACGAATATTTCTATCTTCCGCACCGGGGTGAGGCGCGCGGCGTTGGCGGCATTTTCTATGATAATCTGGCCACTGCTTCAACAAATAATGACGCGGAAGATGATGGCTGGGAGGCGGATTTCGCCTTCACGCGTGATGTAGGCCAGCATTTTCACAAAGGGTATGCAGATATCATTCGGAACCGAATGAACAAAAGCTGGACGCCGGAGCAGCGCCACCAGCAACTGGTTAAGCGCGGGCGTTATGTCGAGTTCAACCTGCTATATGACCGCGGTACTTTATTCGGCCTGAAGACGGGCGGAAACATCGAGGCGATCCTGATGAGTCTGCCGCCGGAAGTGCGCTGGCCTTAAGCATTTTGACGCCGGCAATAACGGCGACAATAATGGTGTCATGGGGTGCGACGCTACGCCCGCCCATTTTTTGGTAAAGAGTGGCATAATAGTATGGGAAAGCGATTGGTGTCGTGCTAAATAGTCTGCATGAGGGGTGTCAAAAGACGCTGTTTAGAGACGTTCTTCACGGTACCAAAAGCTAAGGGTGCCAATAACTAAGGTGTACCAAAACCTAAGGCGCACCAAGACCTAAGGTGTAATTTAAAAAGCGCCTCAAGATTAGGGTAATGGCAGGCTGAGTGTCAGCGTGCCGGTTTTATCGGGCAGAATACTGATAGAGGGAATAATGGCTAATTCTAAACCCACGCCCAAGACGGCGCCTCCCAACACTGAGGCTGGTGATGTCCGTGACCCGGGCAGGCGCGACTTTATGGTCGTTGCAACATATGCCATGGGCGCAATCGGCGCCGCTGCAGTCGGATGGCCGCTGATCGACCAAATGAACCCTGCCGCTGATACGTTGGCACTTGCCAGCACAGAGGTGGATGTCTCAAAAATTGTTGAGGGTCAGGCGATCACCGTGACGTGGCGCGGCAAGCCGGTCTTTATCCGGCATCGCACGGCGAATGAGATTGCCCTTGCAAACGGGGTCGATGATGCTGATCTGCGTGACCCACAACAAGATGAGGCGCGTGTGCAACGCCCGGAACTGTTGGTTATTGTCGGGGTTTGCACGCACCTTGGTTGCGTTCCGCTTGGTCAAAAAACTGGTGATGTGAAGGGTGATTATGATGGGTGGTTCTGCCCATGTCATGGTTCGCACTACGACACATCGGGCCGTATTCGCAAGGGACCTGCGCCTACCAATCTTGAAGTGCCCCCCTATTCATTCCTGTCCGAGGGCGTGATTCGCATCGGTTGATCTGTTCGTTCTGCTGGAGGCTTTTGCTGCCATGTCTGCTGATAAATTTTCAAATCCCGTCGTAAAGTGGATTGATCATCGTCTTCCTATTTTCTCGATGCTTGATCATGAAAAATACGATTATCCGGTTCCAAAGAACCTAAATTATATGTGGAATTTCGGTGTTCTTGCCGGATTGGCGCTGGTGATTATGATTGTCACCGGCATCGTTCTGGCGATGAACTACACCGCCCATGTTGACCATGCATTTAATTCGGTTGAGCGGATTATGCGTGACGTCAATCATGGCTGGCTGATTCGCTATATTCATATGAATGCGGCCAGTTTCTTCTTCATTGTCGTTTATATTCATATTTTCCGAGGGCTCTATTACGGGTCCTACAAGGCACCAAGAGAGCTGTTATGGATTTTGGGTGTGGTGATCTTCTTGCTGATGATGGCGACAGCTTTCATGGGTTACGTGTTGCCATGGGGTCAGATGAGCTTTTGGGGAGCGACGGTTATTACCAACCTGTTCTCGGCCATACCGTTTGTGGGTGAAAGCATTGTCACATTCCTTTGGGGCGGATTCTCGGTTGATAACCCAACACTGAACCGGTTTTTCTCATTGCATTATCTGATGCCGTTCCTGATTGTTGGTGTTGTTGTGCTGCACATCGTTGCGTTGCACCGGTTTGGCTCAAACAACCCGATCGGCATTGATGCCAAGGGTGCGCAAGATACGATTTCCTTCCATCCTTATTATACAATTAAGGATATGGTCGGCGTCGCAATGTTCTTGTTGCTGCTGGCTGTTGCCGTGTTCTTTTTCCCTAATGCCATGGGCCATCCGGACAATTACATTCCGGCAAACCCGATGCAGACTCCAGCGCACATCGTTCCAGAATGGTATTTCCTACCCTTCTACGCGATCCTGCGTGCGGTACCTGACAAGCTTGGCGGCGTGCTGTTGATGTTTGGCGCGATTTTGGTCCTGTTCGTCTTGCCGTGGCTAGACCGCTCGCCGGTACGCTCGGCACGCTTTCGTCCGCTGTTCCGCATTTTCTTCTGGTTGCTGTTTATTGATGCGCTTGCGCTTGGATATCTTGGCGGTATGCCTGCCGAGGGTATCTATGTTGTGCTCTCACGGATTGCGACGGCATGGTACTTCATGCATTTCCTGTTGATTTTGCCACTGCTTAGCGTTTTTGAAACCACCAAGCCGTTGCCGAAATCGATTTCCGAACCGGTGTTGGCGGGTGGAACAGGAGCAGTTAATGCGTAAATTCATAATCGCTTCTGCTGTAATGCTAGCCTCAATCGCCGGAATGAGCGGGTCTGCCAATGCTGCTGGCGGCCCGGTCAGTCTGATCAAGGGTGAATGGAGTTTTTCCGGACCTTTCGGTTATTTTGATAAGGCTGCCATGCAGCGCGGTTTTCAAGTATATCGCGAGGTGTGCGCTGGCTGTCATGGTCTGGAATATATCGCGTTCCGTAACCTTGCCGATCTTGGCTATAACGCGGCCGAGATTGAAGCTATCGCCGCTGAATATGAGGTCGTGGACGGGCCGGATGATGATGGTGAGATGTTTATGCGCCCTGGCCGGGCTGCGGATCCCGTTCCCTCGCCTTACCGTAATGATAATGAGGCTCGGGCCAACAACAACGGTGCTCTGCCCCCGGATCTGTCATTGATTGCAAAGGCGCGTGCGAATGGTCCGGATTATCTCTACAGCCTGCTTATCAGCTATCAGGATGCACCGGGCGATGTAGAGGTTCCCGAAGGCATGTATTATAATTCTGCCTATGCGGGGCATCTGATCGCGATGCCGCAGCCAATCTATGGCGATGATGTCGAATATTCGGATGGCGCGCCAACCAGCACCGAAAGCCTTTCCGCTGACGTTACGCATTTCCTGATGTGGGCTGCTGAGCCAAAGATGGAAGTTCGTAAGCGAATCGGAGTGGCGGCCGTATTTTTCCTGTCGATCTTTTTGATCATGTCATATGTATCAAAGCGCCGGGTCTGGGCCGATCTTCATTGACAGGTTTTTCTGCCTGAAATTGAGTGCAAATAATAAATCTACAAAACCCCCCAGCTTCGGCGCGGGGGTTTTTAGTGTCTATTATCCGCCTTATTCCGGTTGATGTTGCTATTTTGGTGTGGTCACGGCGTTCAGGAACGTAATTGTCCGGTCCCACGCCACCATCGCCGCATCAGCGTTAAATTGCGCCCGCACGTCACAGTTAAAGCCGTGGTCGGCATCGTAGATATGCGTTGTAACAGCGGGGTCAGCATTGTCCTGAGCGGCAATAAATGCGTTCACTCCCGTCATCGGAATACCGGCATCCTGATTGCCGAAATGCGCCATAACCGGGCAGTTGGCCCGCAGCTCGGCAGTGCCCGGCAACTCGCCGCCATAATAAGAGACTGCCCCCGCCAACCCGTCAAGGCTGGTAGCGGCGCGCCATGCCAGAGACCCGCCCCAGCAATATCCGACAATTGTAACCGGACCAGCCGCCGCAGCAGCTTCAATGGCGGCTGAAATATCCATAATAGCCTCTGCATCAACCGCGTTTTTCAGCGCCATGCCACGGGTTTTTCCGTCCTCGTCATAGGCAAGCTCAACTCCGGACTCAGCGCGATCAAACATGGCTGGCGCGACTGCATAAAACCCCGCCTCAGCAAAGCGGCGCGGCAAGTCCTTGATATGCGCGTTCAGTCCGAAAATTTCTTGCAGCACAACAACTCCGCCGCGTGCTGTCTGCGGGTCTCCGGCAGCAGAGGCAGCCAGCTTGACACCATCTTGCGCAGTTAACTCGATCATCTTGTTCGCCATGTTCATAGTCCTTTTCTGGTTACCGCCATCTGCCCATCTGCCCACCTATTTTGGTTGGGGTGATGAAAGTTTACCCGTTATCAGACGTTGAATCGGAAATGACATACATCACCATCGACGACTTTATAGTCTGATCCCTCGATGCGCAATTTTCCTGCATCGCGCGCCCCTGATTCACCGCCGCATTCAACGTAGTCGCCGAACGAGATTGTCTCAGCCCGGATGAAGCCGCGCTGAAAATCTGTATGAATTGCTCCGGCAGCTTCGGGTGCACTTGATCCGGCAGGAACGGTCCATGCCCGCGCCTCTTTCGGGCCAACGGTAAAGAAGGTCAAAAGATCAAGAAGACCGTAACCCGCGCGAATCAGGCGGGCCAGCCCGGCCTCTTCAAGCCCCAGCTCGCTCAGGAATTCGGCCTTATCTTCGCCGTCTAACTGGGTAATTTCGGCCTCAATAGCTGCTGAAACCACAACATGGGCGGCACCTTCATCGGCGGCATAGCTGGCAACTGCAGCAGTATGATCATTGCCGGTGGAGGCCTCCGCTTCGGCAACATTACAGACATAAAGAACCGGTTTCGCTGTCAGCAACTGCATATAGGGAAGGCGCTTTGTCTCATCGTCAGTCAAACCGGTGACGCGCCGCGCCGGAATGCCGTCAGACAATTGTGCAAAGATTTTTTCCATCAAAGCAAGGTCGCGCTTGGCTTCAGCGTCACCGCCCCGGCTTTTCTTGACCAGCGCTGCCATCCGCTTTGCCAGAGAATCAATATCGGCAAGCATCAATTCGGTCTCGACCGTAGCTGCGTCACGCAGCGGGTCGACTGATCCGTCAACATGAGTGATCTCACCATCCTCAAAACAGCGCAGCACATGGGCAATGGCATCAACTTCACGGATGTTACCAAGGAACTGGTTGCCAAGCCCTTCGCCTTTGGATGCGCCGCGTACCAGTCCGGCAATATCAACAAATTCCAGTTGGGTGGGAATGATGTTTGCCGAGGAAGCGAGCTTGGCAAGGCTCATCAACCGCTGGTCAGGAACCGCTACCCGGCCAGTGTTGGGCTCAATCGTGCAGAACGGGTAATTTGCTGCCTCAGCAGCGGCAGTCTCGGTCAGCGCATTGAACAGGGTTGATTTGCCAACATTGGGCAGCCCGACAATTCCACAATTAAAGCCCATGTAAGTTCCCTTTTCGCTCTGTCCTGCCTTGTTTTTTAGCAGGCGTCTTCATCATTATCGTTAGATGGTATCATCATTAGGCGTTTGCTGTGGTTTTGGTGCAGGTGCCAGAAAGGCGACGCGGCTCATAAACCCACCATCATCATGTGCGGCAAGCCGGTCAGCCTCAATAGCAATTGCGTGAAGTACATCTTCCAGCCATCCTTTTTGCTCATCCGCAGCAAAATCCATCAAAACCCATTTGCGAATATCAATCTTGGACCCTGGGATCACCTGTTCGGGCCTGCCTACGCCGATTCGGATACGCCAATATTCGGCGCCAATATGTCGGTCAATATCGCGAATGCCGTTATGCCCACCATGTCCGCCGCCGCGTTTAATGCGCAGCTTGCCCACCGCTAGATCAATCTCGTCATAAAAAACGAAAACATCTTCAGGCGGGATTTTATAAAAACGGGCAAGTTCGGCAACGGGAAGACCGGACTTATTCATGAAGCTCTGAGGTTTGGCTAGCAGGATTTTTTCGCCGCGAAGCCGTCCTTCACAGACCAATGCTCCGGTTCGGGCCTTCCAATCAGAGAAGTCATGCTGATCTGCCAGACGGTCAACCGCCATAAAACCGGCATTATGCCGGTTTCTGGCGTATTCTTTTCCGGGATTCCCAAGGCCTGCAAATAGCAGCATGGTGCCCTCTATCTGGCTGGCTTTATAGCAAATGCGTTATGAATAGCTGCCGTTAGGGCAGGGCCGGATATTTGTCCGGCCCGCCACCAACTTAGCTGTCGTCTTCTGAAGTTTCTTCGGCTTCTGCCTCGGTCTCTTCATCTTCATTCTTTACGCCGCCGCCAGGTGATGCCAGCGTTGCGACAGTAAAGTCACGATCCGTAATTGTCGGCGTTACCCCATCCGGCAACGGAATGGAGCTAATATGGATTGAATCGCCGATTTTAACGCCGTCAAGATCAATGGTGATCTTTTCAGGAATGGCCGAGGCCGGACAGTTCAATTCAACTTCATGGCGGACAATGTTCAAAACACCGCCAACGCGAATGCCGGGGCAGGTATCTTCATTGATGAATTCAACCGCAACCGCAACCGCAACCGTAGCGGATGAAGAAACGCGCAGAAAATCCATATGCATGATGACGTCAGAAACTGGATGGAATTGAATGTCACGGGCCAGAACAGTTGATTTACTGCCAGCAACATCGATTTCCAGCAACCGGCCATAAATACCAGCTTGATGGACGATCTTGGTGATTTCGCGGGATTGCATATTAATCCCTACGGGGGCTTTTTTGTTACCGTAAATTACGGCAGGAACCAGACCTGCGCGGCGTGCCGCACGGGCGGACCCCTTACCGACCCGTTCGCGCTCAGTAGCGCTAATGGTTGTTATGTCAGACATTGTGATGCTCCATTTCTAGGACAATGTGCCGTGCCTCCAGGGGTGCACAGCGGGCCGAGATATAGGCTTATATTGTTTAGAACTCAAGGAAAAACGCGGATTGCGTGCCGCGATATGATGATCTGCCGTGACGCCGCCTAAAACAGGGTCGAAACAGACCGTTCTTCGTTGATCCGCCGGATGGCTTCGCCCAGCAGTGGGGCGACCGAAAGATGCCTGATATTCCGGGCTACCCGCACCGCCTCGGTGGCCGGAATTGAATCTGTAGTCACCAGAGAATTCAGTGGAGATGATGCGACTCTGCTGACCGCGCCGCCCGAAAGTACACCGTGGGTTACATAGGCATCGACGCTCATCGCACCGCTTTCAATCAACGCCGACGCCGCATTGCACAGCGTTCCTCCCGAATCGACAATATCATCGACCATAATACAATGCCGCCCATCCACATCACCGATAATGTTCATCACTTCGGAGACACCAGCTTTTGGCCGACGTTTATCAATAATCGCAAGATCAGCTCCCAGACGCTTGGCCAGCGAGCGTGCCCGCACAACGCCGCCAACATCCGGTGATACAATCATCAGATTGCCGTTGTTGTAGCGCTCTTTAATGTCTGAGATGAACACCGGAGCCGCAAACAGATTATCGGTCGGAATATCAAAAAAGCCTTGAATCTGACCAGCGTGCAGATCAATGGTCAGCACCCGGTCCGCTCCGGCAGATGTAATCAGATTAGCCAGAAGCTTGGCTGAAATAGGCGTGCGCGGACCAGATTTCCGGTCCTGACGGGCATAGCCGTAATAGGGAAGAACTGCGGTCACACGGCGGGCAGATCCGCGGCGCAAGGCATCGAGTGCTACCAAAAGTTCCATCACGTTATCATTTGCCGGAAAGCAGGTGGATTGAACAACAAAAACGTCCTCACCGCGGACGTTCTCGCCGATTTCGACGAACACCTCCATATCAGCAAACCGGCGCACATCAGCTTGCGTCAGTGGAACATCGAGATAAGCGGCAATCGCTTCCGCCAGAGGACGGTTGCTGTTGCAAGAAAGAATCTTCATCTAGAACTCGATCATTACCTGAGAGGTAGTCTTGGAACACCTGAAACTGTTGATAGCAACCACCTTATCGGGGAGCAAGATGCTAAGCGCAGCTTTGTCATATAAATGTAATTTTATTTTCATCACATAAAGCAACTTGCCATCAGTCCGAGCACTAAAAGCCCTAGGAAAATATAAAGATGCGGCATGTTCTTCCAACCTTATCGAGACCGTTCGTCAGGGTTAAAGTGTGCGGGCAATTATTGATATCTGTCGCCCACAATCGGCCATTTTGGTATGCGTGGCACGGCGATGTGAGAAAAATGGCAGAGAATCAGCAAAATCATCTTTGTCCTTTGAGTCCGGATCGCTCAAACGGCCATTTACTTCGCCGCTGATACCTTGATCATAATAGGTATCAACGCCGCAATCATGCACTGTCATAACGCCGCAGGCCGCGAGTTGATACTGAACCAGCCCCGCCAGATCAAAGCGGAACCGCGGCCCGTCTTCATTGCTAATGATTGGGGCACCAAGGCTGGGGGCATAGGTGCCATCATCCGGGGCAAAACAAGCAGCGGCTAAATCGCGAAATGACGGTGCTACCATCGCCAGCACCTCATCGCGCATCGCGCTACCGACCTGATAGCTTGGCTGGCGGATTGTCGGGCCGATCAACGCAGTGATATTCGTGGCCCCGGCCCGGCGCATTGCATCCGTTGTGTTGGCAACAATACCGCCCGCCGCACCGCGCCACCCAGCATGACATGCGCCGATCACTTTGCCCTCCTCATCCGCAAGCAGTAGAGGTAGGCAGTCCGCGGTCAGAATTGTCAGGCCAAGATTGCCGCTTGTTGTCACCAATCCGTCGGCTCGGATCATCTGGTCACGGTCGGCCAGAGTTTGATTTGCAGTTGGACCGTCTACGGTGATGCAATCGGCGCTGTGAATTTGATAAACCGCTGCCATCTGATTTTGATCAAGCTGCAATGCTGCCGCCGCTATTCCTCTGTTCGCTGCAATCTTGTCAGTCGAATCAGCCGATCCAAAACCGCAATTCAAGCTGGCATAAACGCCGGTGCTTAAACCGCCCTCTGCCGAAAAGAAACCGTGCCGCGCCAGCGCCGAGGTGGCGGGGTGAAACAGATAGGGAGTTTTGTCCTGAGCGATATGAAAACCTGTCGCCTTTGGAACATCAGACTGCGGGTGTATCGGGTGAGACATTATGGGCTGCTTCCGTCTGGCTTGAGTGTTTTGGCCAGCGGCGTCGCCTCAAAGCCCGGAGGCACCCCTTCGCCGTTCGGCACCAGCAATGCAACTTTGAAAACCTCACCCATCTGGGCGGGGCTGGTCAGCCGGTCAATCGCCGCCAGCAAGGCGCGTCGCATTTCCGGGTCAGCCTTGGTTCCGGCGGCCTCGGCGCGCATCGCTAATCCGATTTGCATTAAAAACCGGCCTTGCGGAACGGGGCCAATCATCCGCGCGCCGCCAGCCTGTGCAGCCCGGCCCAGTGCGGCAAAATCAACCCAGTGTGACAGGTCGGCCTTGCCCGGGGCGTGAAACACATCAACAGGCTTATGCTCGGCAACCGCTTGCAAACTGTCACCCGGATTACCGTTCAGGCCATAATCTATAATCAGAAACGCGCCACCATACTGCGCAATGTGGCGGGCAAGCTGTAACATTACGTCCTCGGCCGCCGGACAAAATTCAGCAATCATGCCGTCATGCGGCGCATCGAAGGCCGCGTCGGGGAGGGGGTGCACAGGATCGCCAACACCAAAATCCAGTCGCCCCTTGGTCACGGTCACCGTGCGGCGGTGCCATTTGCCTTTGGTAAACTGGATTTGGGCGACAGGCAGCGCATCAAAAAATTCATTGGCAATACCAAAGAGGGGCGCGTCAATAGTGGCACGCAGGCTGGTCACATCATCATGCCAGACCGGAGGGCGAGATTGATTGTGGAGTTGGGCACCAGCATCAG
>JAACDV010000014.1 GCA_009936825.1 Bacteroidota bacterium
AGACTGCCTCTCAAGACTGCCTGCCATGACTGCCTCCCATGACTGCTTGCCATGACTGCTTGCCGTCCGGTTGGCGCGTCAGCGCGGCATTATAGGGCGCGTTAGTGTTCTCAAAGCACATCTTTTGCCCTAGACCATCGTCAAACGTGCCAAAATACCCAAACGCGCCAAAATACGTTGACACTGGGGGCCCTGCGCCCTACAACGCGTGCAGTTTCTGACAACCAACTGAGTAAGCAAAGGGAGCGTCTCCATGAAACGCACCTATCAACCTAGTGTTCTTGTTCGTAAGCGTCGCCACGGCTTGCGGTCGCGCATGGCAACTGTCGGCGGCCGCCGTGTTCTTCGGGCTCGCCGGGCAAAGGGCCGTGCACGTCTGTCCGCCTAACCTGCGGATGATGCCGCGATGACCAAACTGGTCAGCATCCCATCGCGCGCTGGATTTCTGGGTGCGCGAGCAAGCGGCATAAAGGCCGTTTCGGCAGGATTTATCCTGCAAGGAGCGAAAACCGACGATTCCGGTTGGCGAATCGGTCTTACAGCTTCCAAAAAAACGGGAAATGCCGTGCGCCGCAACCGCGCTCGCCGCCGTCTTCGTGCGCTGGTTCGTTGTGAATTGGCAGCGCGGGCGCGTTCCGGCACCGATTACGTGATGATTGCCCGCCATAATACCGCCGACCGCAACTGGGATGATCTGGTGACAGATTTTAATAAGGCGCTGGGCTATCTGCACCGCAAGCTGGATCACCCTCCTCATCATGATAACGAGCGGGACATCAAGCAATGAAGAGAACACAGCTCATTGCTAAACGCTCCTGGGCTAAACGCTCCTGGGCTAAACGCTCCTGGGCTAATCGCGTCTGGGCTAATCGCTTCTGGCGGTTGATATCGGCAATGATAGTCTGGCCAATTTCGGCGCTGCTTTTGGCACTGATATGGCTCTACCGGATGTTTGTCTCACCGCTTTTGGGGGCGAATTGCCGGCATCTTCCAACATGTTCGCAATACGCCGAAGAGGCACTGCTTCTTCATGGCCCCTTGCGCGGCGGATTCTATTCGCTAAAACGTATCTCGCGGTGTCATCCGTGGGCGACACCGGCCTTTGATCCGGTTCCTCCCCTTGATCGCACTAGGCGTTAGGCGGATATTTTAGGTTATCCATCGGATTGATTGAGATGGTGGTAAGCTGACCCCTTATTTTGGGTCAAAAAGATTAGGCCTCGAAATAGAGGTCAAAATTTCAAAAACGCACGGGAACGTGCAACGGGGACGCAGTCGATGAATTCTGAAAACCGCAACTTGATCATGGCCATTGCTCTGTCGATGGCGGTGCTGTTTGGCTGGCAGGTGTTTTTCGTTGGCCCCGAGATGGAAAAGGAAGCCGTGCGTCAGGCGGCCATCGCTGAACAGGCGGCCATTGCCGAGGCGGATAAGGCTGGCGGCAGTGACGGCGCTCCGCAGGTTAGCGGCGACGGCACGCCCACGACAACTGCTGGCGGTGATGCGGCTACATCCAATGTTGCCAATGCCGCCTCAAACGCTCGCCGGATTATCATTGATGCGCCGCTGGTATCGGGATCATTCTCGGTGGCTGGTCTGCGCCTCGATGACATCATGCTGAAAGATTATTTTGAGACACAAGCCGAAGATTCCGAGCGGATCCAGTTTCTGAAGAAGACTACCTCCGAGCTACCCTATTTTGCCGAATTTGGCTGGGCTGCGGGGGATGCCAATCAGGTGATGCCGCGGTTTGATACCGTTTGGCAGACCAGTGCGTCCATTCTCGCCCCGGGAAAGCCGGTCACTTTGACATGGGACAATGAAAATGGACTGATTTTCCGGCGTACCCTTTCGATTAATGATGATTATATGATTACCGTTGATGACAGTGTCGAAAGCAGGCTTTCATCGCCGCTTACGCTGTTTCCTTATGGACTGGTAAGGCGTCATGGAACGCCGCCAACCAGCGGTATCTACATTCTGCACGAAGGCGCGCTGGGGGTGGTGGATGAAACCCTGCGTGAAGAAGATTATGATGATCTTGAGGACGCCGAAGGGGGTGTGACCACGATATCACCCGAAGGTGCGGGTGGCTGGATCGGGTTTACCGACAAGTACTGGCTGGCGGCGTTGCTTCCCGATCAGGCAAGCAATATGAATTTTGCCTTTAAGCAGCTTCGGGGTGGCGGTGAGCGGTATCAGGTTGATTATATCGGGCGTGAAGGCATGGTCCTTCAGCCGGGTAGCACGGTTGAGAGCCAATCGCGGCTGTTTGCCGGGGCCAAGAAAGTCTCGCTTCTCGATGGGTATTCCGAAGAGCTTGGCATTGCCAATTTTGACCGGGCGATTGATTTTGGCTGGTTCTATTTCATGACCAAGCCGTTCTTTTATGCGATAAACTGGTTGAATGATCTGCTGGGTAATTTCGGTCTGGCAACGCTGGCATTCACCGTTGTGGTAAAGCTGGTATTTTTCCCATTGGCAAACAAATCATATCGTTCGATGGGCAAAATGCGGTTGCTTTCGCCGAAAATTCAGTAGCTTCGTGAACGTTTTAGTGATGACCGCACGGCCCTCAACCGCGAAATGATGGATCTTTACAAGAAGGAAAAGATCAATCCGGCGGCGGGGTGTCTTCCGGTTTTGCTTCAGATTCCGGTCTTCTTTGCCCTTTATAAGGTGCTGTTTGTGACCATCGAAATGCGGCATGCTCCGTTTTTTGGCTGGATCACCGACCTCTCGGCACCTGATCCAACATCGATGTTCAATCTTTTTGGGCTTTTGCCCTTCTCGGTCGATTTTCTGCCAGCGTTCTTGCAGCTTGGAATCTGGCCAATTCTGATGGGCATTTCCATGTTCCTGCAAATGCGCTTGAACCCGCCGCCGCCCGATCCGGTACAGGCTAAAATCTTTCAATTCATGCCCTTGTTCTTCACCTTTCTGCTGGCGACATTCCCCGCCGGGTTGGTGATCTACTGGACATGGAACAACCTGTTATCCATGGCCCAGCAATGGTTTATCATGCGCAGCATCGCGAAGAGCAGTTGACAGATTCTGACCAGCTGACCGACGAAGAAATTGAGGCCGGCAGGCTGTTGTTTGCCGGGTCTTGCGATTTCATTGCAGCGGCAAATAACATGCGTATCCTGCCGCCTGAAGGGCTTCCGGAGGTTTGTTTCGCCGGGCGCTCCAATGTTGGCAAATCATCGCTGGTCAATGCGCTTACCGGCCGCAAGGCGCTGGCGCGCACGTCGCAAACTCCGGGCCGCACGCGCGAGCTGATTTTCTTTTCGCTTGCTGATCGTCTGCAACTGGTTGACCTTCCCGGCTATGGCTATGCCAAGGCGCCAAAGACCGATATTCAGGCATGGACAACGCTCACCCGCAAATTTCTGGCGGGACGCTCCTCATTGCAACGGGTGTTCTTGCTAATTGATTGTCGGCGCGGTGTTGGCAGCGCCGACCGTGAGATCATGGCACTGTTGGATGCCAGTGCGGTGTCTTGGGCAGTGGTCATGACCTAGGCGGATAAATTGCCAGCCGAAAAGCTGGATGCAGTCTGCGCCGCAACGCTTAACGCAGTGAATAAGCATGTTGCGGCCTATCCGACATTGTTCGTGACATCATCCGAGAAAACCATCGGAATCGCCGAGCTACGTGCGCATTTGGCTGCGCTGGGTCTACCGCGAAGCTAGGTTTTGGCGGGCGGTATCTGGGCGGGGCAATTCGCCTTTTTCATAAGAACACTTGCGCCAGCCTACCGCTTGCCGATAATTTGGCCGATGGCCTGCCACGCTGGATCAAATATCTGGTATGATTATTTCAGGTTGGGTGAAATCAGGTGGGGGTAACCTCAAGGTCGCGAAAGGCAGTGCCATGGACGAAAAATCCTCCTTGCAATCGAGATTGTTGGAACAGACGGGAATGCTGATTGAGGCGTTGCCCTATATGCGGCGCTATTCGGATCAGACGCTGGTGATCAAATTTGGCGGTCATGCTATGGGCGAGGCTGATTATGTGAATGCTTTTGCCGCGGATATTGCGCTGCTGGATCAAGTTGGCGCGCGCCCTGTTGTTGTTCATGGTGGCGGCCCGCAGATCGGTGACATGCTGAAAAAGATGCAGATCGAATCGAACTTCGTCGATGGACTGCGGGTTACCGACGAAGCGACGATTTCGGTTGTAGAGATGGTTCTCGCGGGCGGTATCAATAAGGCGCTGGTTGCAGCAATTGCACGCGCGGGCGGATGCGCTGTTGGTATTTCCGGCAAGGATGGCGGGCTGATTAAAGCGCGAAAACTGATGGCTGTTGGTAAAACAACCGAATCAGCGTCCGCCGCGGCAATCGACCTTGGGTTTGTGGGTGAGCCTGAACATGTTGATACAAAGGTTCTTGATGCTTTGAATGCAGCGAACCTAATTCCGGTGGTGGCGCCGGTCGGGGGTGCGGAAAATGGTGAGACCTATAATATTAATGCTGATACAGCGGCTGGCGCTATTGCTGCCGCGCTGAATGCAACGCGGATGCTGATGCTGACCGATGTTGCAGGTGTTTTGGATCGTAATGGTACGCTGATTTCCGAAATGACAGTCAGCGAGGCCGAAGCGCTAATTCGCGATGGTACGGTAACGGGGGGAATGATTCCAAAAGTGGAAACCTGCATAAATGCCGTGCTAGGCGGCGCTGAAGCAGCGGTAATCATGGATGGTCGTGCCCCGCACGCGCTGTTGGTTGAGCTGTTCACCGAACATGGTATGGGAACATTCATCAAGGCCGATTAGATGCATATATTCATTGGTCTTGATTAAGACGGGCCCCACCTTAAGACGGGGCCTTTAAGACAGGATCCAACTAAAACGAACCCCCCCCCTTTATTTTAAAAGGCATTTTCATGTTACAGAGTCTAAAATCACCTTCCGAATTTCCAACGGACCAAATAACCGAATGGGTGTTTGATCTCGATAATACCATCTATCCGGCAAAATCTGATTTGTTTGTGCGGGTTGCTGTGCGAATCACCGAATTTGTGGGTCAGCATTTTGATGTGCCTCTGGATGAAGCAAAGGTGATCCAAAAGGATTTCTTCCAGCGGTACGGCACAACAATGCGCGGGTTGATGGTTGAACAAAATCTTGCGCCCGAAGAATACCTTCATTTCGTGCATGATATTGATGTCAGCGACCTTCCCAAGGAAACTGAACTGGACCAGCTTTTGTCTGGCCTGCCGGGTCGCAAGCACATTGTCACCAACGGCACCGTTCCACACGCTGAAAACATCCTGAACGCCTATGGTATCCGTCACCATTTCGAGCATATTTTTGATATTATCGGGGCCGATTACATTCCCAAGCCCGAGACAGCAGCCTTTGACAGCTTTGTCTCTCATACTGGCATCAACCCGGCCCAAGCAGTGATGATTGAAGATATGGCGTGTAATCTGGAACCGGCGCACGGGCTTGGCATGCGCACCGTTTGGCTGGCCAGTGATAGTGAATGGGCGGCGCGCGGTGCTGACGAGCCATATGTGCATTTTGTTGCTGAAGACCTAAAGAGCTTTCTCTCGGGCCTTGCCATTCCAGCCTAAAACGCCAATATCTGCTCAATACAGTCCCGAAATAGTCCCATTAGATTTATGAGAAACCATCGACAAAAATAGACTTCCACCCTAAAAATCTTACCAGAAATATTAGCTGAGCCTGCTAGAATCTGACATGACAAAATTAATCCTAGAGGACCTAGGTGAATTAAGGAGAGCATCATGGATACCGCGCAACTCGAAAGAGACATTAATGCAGCTTGGGATGCGCGTGATCAAATCACCGCAGACACTAAGGGTGCGGTTCGCGATGCGGTGACCGCGGCGCTGGCCATGCTGGATAATGGCGACGCCCGGGTTGCTGAACCAACCGGCAATCACCAATGGCACGTTAATCAGTGGCTGAAAAAAGCTGTTCTGCTGTCCTTTCGTTTGAATGACATGGCGGTAATCCCCTCTGGAACCAGCTATCCGGATAGTGGTGAGGCCGTGTGGTGGGACAAGGTTCCATCGAAATTTGCTGGCTGGGGTGAAGCCCAATTCCGCGACGCAGGGTTTCGCGCGGTTCCGGGTTGCATTGTAAGGCATTCAGCGCATATCGCCTCCGGTGCGGTGCTGATGCCCAGCTTTGTTAACCTTGGTGCCTATGTTGGCAGTGGCACGATGGTTGATACATGGGCAACCGTTGGATCATGCGCGCAAATTGGTAAAAACGTTCACCTGTCAGGCGGTGCCGGTATCGGCGGTGTTCTGGAACCCTTGCAGGCGGGGCCGGTGATCATCGAGGATGATTGTTTCATCGGCGCGCGTTCTGAAGTTGTGGAAGGCGTAGTTGTGGAGCAAGGCGCGGTTCTGTCCATGGGTGTGTTTATGGGCGCTTCAACAAAAATTGTGGACCGGGTAACCGGCGAGGTTCACATGGGCCGCGTGCCGGCCTATTCGGTTGTTGTTCCGGGAACGCTGCCGGGCAAGCCGCTTGCCGATGGCTCCCCCGGGCCGTCATTGTCATGCGCTGTGATTATCAAGCAGGTGGACGAGCGCACGCGGTCAAAAACGTCGGTCAATGAGTTACTTCGCGACTGATGACAGGATTTTCGCATGCAGTTGATCTTGCGCAGCGACTGATACGCTGCCCCTCGGTGACACCGGCCGAAGGGGGCGCGCTTGACCTTCTTCAGGATGAATTGACGACGCTTGGATTTACCTGTCAGCGTCTGATGTTTGGCGAGGGCGGGGCGCGCATTGATAATCTGTTTGCACGGCATGGCACTGCTGGCCCCCACATTGCCTTTGCCGGTCACACTGACGTTGTTCCGGTTGGCGATAAAGCGGCATGGCGGCACGGCCCGTTTGAGGGCACCATTGAAGATGGGTGTCTGTATGGACGCGGGGCTGCTGATATGAAGGGCGGCATCGCGGCTTTTATTGCGGCAGCGGCGGGATATCTTGCCAGCGGTTCGACCGGGAATACCGGGCAACAGGGGTCAATCAGCTTGCTGATCACTGGTGATGAAGAAGGTGATGCGCTGAACGGCACGGTCAAAATGGTTGAATGGGCGGCGGCCAATGGTCATACGCCCGATATGTGCGTAGTGGGTGAGCCTACCAACCCGGACGCCCTTGGCGATATTATCAAGAATGGGCGGCGCGGCAGCCTGTCCGGGCATTTGAAGGTTGGCGGTGTGCAGGGTCATGTTGCTTATCCGCATCTTGCTGATAATCCGGTAACGCGGTTGCTGGAAATGCTGGCACCGGTCAATGGCTGTGAGCTGGATGGGGGAACACCACATTTCGGACCTTCAACGGCGAATGTCACGACGATTGATGTTGGCAATCCGGCAACCAATGTGATTCCCGCGCGGGCTGAGGCTAAATTCAATATCCGTTTTAATACCGAGCATACAGCTGCCGGGTTGCGCGACTGGCTGGAAGAACATTTCAACCGTGTTGGCGGTGATTGGCAGGCAAGCTGGAAGTCCAATGCCGATCCGTTTATCACCAGCCCCGGAGCACTCACCGATATGCTGGGCGATTCTGTAGAGGCGGTGACAGGCCGCCGACCTGACCTATCAACGACTGGCGGTACGTCTGATGCCAGATTCATCACCCATATTTGTCCGGTTGCCGAATTCGGTCTTGTTGGCAAAACTATGCATCAGATTGACGAGCATGTTGCGGTAGCTGACATAGATCAATTGGCGCGTATTTACGAAGATTTTCTGACGCGATTTTTTAAGGGGGCCGACTGATGGCAAAAGCTGATAACAGGCTTGGCCCGGGCTCGCTTGCTGGGCTGATCAAAAATACTCTGTTGGTGATGCTGGGCCGCCGTCCGCTTGCTGGAACTTTTCGCACCGATGCGGATGGCATGTGGCAGGCAATCTGGGCGTCGTTGATCTTCACATTGCTGGTATCGGCCTTTCCGGGCTCTCAAAGCGGTATAGGGTTTCTGGCGCTTTATCTGACGATCCAACTAGTCTCGGTGCTATTTACCGTATTGCTGTTTGCCAGCCTGCTGAATTCAATTGGCCTTAGCTCAAGGCTATTTGTTTTTGTAGTGCCGTTTTTATGGGTTGAAAATGTCCAGCATCTGTTTGGTGGATTGTTGCAGAATCTGGTGGTTGCAACTGGCGACATCACGTTTTTGATCCTGATTACGCCGTTGATTATCTGGTCGATTTACTGGCTTTGGCGCATTGGCCGCGATCAACTTGGCCGCGGCGGATGGCTTGCCACCGGCCTGCTGTTCCTGTCATTCGTGATTGATGCGGGACTGTTTATGTTTTTGCGGCTACGCGTTCAAGACTCGCTAGGATAGACCACTTCGCTTAGATACAGGCCTTCTGGAGGGGCGGTTGGTCCAGCCGCTGATCGGTCACATGCGGCCAACGCGTCAACAACGTCCCTCTCCTGCCATTTCCCCGTGCCAACCAATGCCAGCGTGCCAACAATATTGCGAACCTGATGATGCAGGAATGATCTGGCATAGGCATGCAGGTGAATTTCTTCGCCGCACGCTTCAATTCGCAACTCATCCAGCGTGCGAATCGGGCTTTCCGCTTGGCAATGTGTTGCCCGAAAACTGGTGAAATCATGGCGCCCCACCAGGTGCTGGGCGGCGCGGTTCATGGCCTCTGCATCCAGCGGCTTGCGGTGGTGCCATACCCGCCCATGGTCAAGCGCCGGAGGGTGACGCCTCGGCAGAATACGATACAGATAGCGCCGACCAATTGCGGTAAAGCGCGCATGGACTGTCTCGTTGACTTCACGCGCGGCGCAAACCGTTACCGGATGATCACCGGTCAGCGCATTCAGCGCTTGCATCACGCGGTTGGCACTGAATTTTTCCGGAACATCAAGATGCGCTACTTGTCCGGTGGCATGGACGCCTGAATCGGTGCGCCCGGCCCCTTGCTCCAATACCGGAACGCCGGCTATCTTGGCAGCCGCGTCCTCTAAAACCTGCTGGACGGTCAGGCCACTGGTCTGGCGCTGCCAGCCAACAAACGGACCACCATCATATTCGATTGTGATCAAAATTCGCCGTGTCATACCTGCGCCATCACATTGAAGCCGGGTTCAGGGGAATTAACGGTGCGTTGAGATGAACTTGATTGCCGTTCAAAAATGCCCGCGCCGACATGGGTTTGCCACCCGCAGGTTGTAGTTCATGCAAGATCAGTTCACCAGCAACAGTGCCAATTCGCATGCCGTCATTGCTGTCCAGTCCAAGAAAAATACCGGGTGCATTGGTGTTATCACTGGTTGGCGATGGCGATGCTTTCACAACGCGAACGCGGCCTTTGGCACCGGAAAACCACGCCCCTGGAACGGGTGTAAAAGCGCGGATATGCAGATCAAGATCACGCGCCGACCGCCGCCAGTCAATTTCAGCTTCGGTGGGAATAATTTTGCGAGCATAGGTGGCATTCGCATCATCTTGCGGGCTGGCGTGCGAGATAAGATCGGTCAGATCATCGTCACTCTCGCTCACCAAATCTGCCAGCAGATTGGCGTTCAAATCTGCCAGCTTGTCATGCAAACTGCCGGTGTTGTCATCTTCTTTAATGGCACATTCGCGCATTGCCAGCACCGGTCCGGTATCCAGTCCCGCTTCCATGAGCATCGCGCTGATGCCGGTTTTTGTGTCGCCAGCGGCAATGGCGCGCTGGATCGGTGCTGCCCCGCGCCAACGCGGCAACAAGGACGCGTGTCCATTAATGCAACCAAAGCGCGGCATTGCCAGAACTGATCGGGGTAATAGCAATCCATAGGCCACAACGACGAATAGATCGGCCTGTAATGCTGCGAGTGCCTGCAAGTCTTCGGCGTTTTTCAAGGTTTCGGGATGGCGCGTAATGATACCAATTTCATCGGCGTGGCGGGCCACCGGCTGGGCAATCATACGCATTCCACGTCCTGATTTTCGGGGCGGCTGGGAATATACGGCCACTATGTCATGCGCGTCCGCCAGCCGTGCCAGCGCTGGAATAGCAAATTCCGGGCTTCCCATGAACACTATGCGGCGGCGCGTCATTGCTGGCCTTTCCCTATGATCCGGAGGCTGATTGACGCAATTCCTTCAGCGTCTTGCGGACAATCATATCACGCTTCAGGCGTGAGATATGATCGATGAACAACACTCCATTCAAATGATCAATCTCATGTTGAACACAGGCGGCCAGCAACCCTTCGCAATGCAGCATTTGCTCGGTGCCATCAACATCAATGTATTTTACATCAACGGTGGCTGGACGTGCCACATCAGCAGTCTGATTGGGGATCGAAAGGCACCCCTCTTCCAGAATCGATAGCTCGGATGAAGATGTCACTATTTCAGGATTGATCATTTTGTAAAGCTCGGGCGTATCGTCACTGCCGCAATCCATCACGATAACCCGCTCGGTGATGTTGACCTGTGGGGCTGCCAGCCCGATACCGGGGGCGTCATACATGGTGTCGGCCATATCATCCAAAAGCGTTCGCATCCCGTCAGTCACCTCGGTAACTGGCGATGCTATTTTCCGCAGAACGGGATCTGGAATTAAAACGATGGGAATCAGCGCCATTCGTCTGTCTTTCGTGAATTTATGTGCCCGCAAAGGCGAAGATTAAAACATGCGGCTAAGTCTGCAGATTTGAGTAGGCGAAGCCAGCGTTGCAGTCAAGCCACGGGCATGTCACATTAGGGGCGCATTTATGAATATATTTGTGTCTTTCTCCCATGAAAATGAGGCCCGAATGTCAATCGATCCAGTCCTGATTATTACGGTTCTTCTTATTGCGCTTTTGGCAATGGTCGTCCTGATGGTCATGCAGATGCGGAGTTCGGGGAGCAGACAGCAGGCAGGCGAGGCAGAGCAAGCAGCCCAGACCGCCCTAATCGAACTTCGCGGGCAATTGGCGCATATTGCTGCGCAATCGAGTGAAATTAAACAGACTGTCGCCATGCAAATGCATGAAACCGAAGGGCGGCTTGGCACGCGGCTGGAACAGTCGATGCGGGATCAGAATGAACGCACCAACCGTTCGCTGAACGGAATGGCAGAAAAGCTGGTGGTTATTTCAGAGGCTAACGCGCATATCTCGGCGCTGTCCGGGCAGGTGAATGAGCTGCAAAATATTCTATCGAACAAACAGGCTCGGGGTAGTTTTGGCGAAGTTCAGCTGGAAAATCTGGTCCGTGATGCGTTGCCGGATAGCGCCTATAAATTTCAACATACTCTGAGTAATGGCAAGCGCGTTGACTGTTATCTTGAGATGCCTTCGCCGCCTGGCGCGATTTGTATTGATTCGAAATTTCCACTGGAATCCTATCGCCAGATGAAGGCTGCTACCGATGATGCCGGACGCGAAATAGCACGGCGATCGATGGAAAGTGATGTTAAAAAACACCTCAATGACATTGCCGAAAAATACATTGTTCCGGGCGAAACGGCGGATAGCGCAATTCTATTTCTGCCGTCTGAATCTGTTTATGCCGAAATTAACCTAAGCCTGCCAAAGCTGGTTGATGAAAGTCGCAAACGCCGGGTTTATATGGCCGGCCCGGATAATTTAATGCTGATCCTGCATACGGTTCGGGCTATTTTGCGTGATTCGCGAATGCATGAAGCGGCGGGCCTGATCCAGTCCGAAGTTGACAAGATGATGCAGGATGTGGGGCGGCTGGATGAGCGCGTTACCAAGCTGGCAACGCATTTTCGCCAGACCGAACGCGATATTGAAGACATTCAGACATCAACCCGCAAGATTACCGCGCGCGGCGGAAAAATCATGGCAATCGATGTTGATGAAGATAGTGCCGACTCCAGTAGTGCTGCCGGTTCTGGCAGCGCAATACCGCCGGAACTGCCGCGTTAACCAAGCTTTGATCTGGCTTTGAGCGCTTGTGCCAAGGTTCCGTCATCAAGAAAATCTAACTCACCGCCAACCGGCACCCCGTGCGCCAGCCGTGTTACTTCTATCGGCAGGGATGACAGGCGTTCATGAAGGTAATGCGCGGTTGTTTGTCCCTCGACTGTGGCCGACAACGCCAGAATAACCTCTTCAACGCCCGAACTTGCGCGTGACACCAGCCGGTCAATATTCAAATCTTGCGGACCGCGGCCATCAATGGCGCTCAAGGTACCGCCCAACACATGATAGATGCCGCGAAACACGGCGGCACGCTCCATCGCCCATAGATCACCAACATCCTCAACAACGCATAACATGCGCCGGTCACGCTGGGTATCGCGGCACAACGAACAGATGTCCGCATTGTCAAGATTGCCGCATTCGGCGCAGTTCCGAGAGGTTCGCGCTACAGTGCTAAGCTCTTCGGCAAGAGGCAGCATAAGCCGGTCACGATTCTGCAAAAGAAATAGCGCCGCGCGCCGTGCTGACCGGGGGCCAAGGCCGGGTAAACGCGACAGTCTTTTGATCAAAGATTCGAGTTGGCTATCCATATCAGAATGGCAGTGACATGCCGGGCGGAAGCGGCAGGCCGCCAGTGATGTCTTTCATTTTAGCTGCCATTTCCGCATTGGCATCGGCATTGGCATTGTTGGTTGCTAGAATGATCATATCTTCCAGCATGTCGATATTTTCGGCATCCATCGCGCTAGGGTCAATTTTGATGGCGCGCATTTCACACTTGCCGTTAACCCAAACCGTGACCGCGCCCCCGCCAACGCTGGCAGAAAATTCAGCGTTCGCCATTTCGGCCTGTAGATCTTCCATGCGTGTTTGCATTTCCTGAACTTTTTTCATCATGCCAGCCATATTACGCATCATTGGCCCAAATCCTCATCCCTATCAAACGGTTCCCCATCATATGCCCCCTCGTCCCTTGTGGGGCTGGTAAATCGTTCGGTTGCTTTGATCTCCTCAATCTCGGCTCCCGGAAACATCTCGATAATTGACTTGATCACCGGAGTGGCGGCAAAGCCCGCCTTTTGCTTTTCACGAGATGCGCGGCGTTCATCGGCAATTGTAGGCGCGCCAGGACCGTCAGACAGGCTGACCATCCAGCGGGTATTGGTCCATTGACTCAGATGCCGCGCGACGTCCCCCGCCAGACTTTCGGGTGCGCCTTCGCCGAGGTTGATTTCTAGAAGACCGGGTTGCAGTTTTACCAGCCGGATAAAGCTTCTGATTCGCGCTGCCAGCAATGGCTCATCATGCGCCTCTGCCATTTCGGCAACATCATGCAATGAGGTGATTTGGGGAAGTTGGGGCTTTGTGATTGCTGGAGCGGGTACATCTTCAACCGATAGCTGGGCCGACGGCTCCCCGCCTGCGACCGCTTCTTTGAGGGGCGGCAGGGGCTTTGTATCTGTTTGTTGATCAAGACTCGAATCGGGCCCCGCATTTGTATCAGAGGCGGCCCCTAGGGTTGATTCGGAATTTAGGGGTAATTCAGAATTTGGCAATGATTTGGGGGTTTCGCCCGACCCTAGTTTGGCAATGATCTCACCCGGAGTTGGCATATTAGCAAGATGCGCTAGCCGGATTAGCAGCATTTCCGCAGCCGCAAGTGGTTGCGGCGCTGAGGTGATTTCGCCATGCCCTTTCAACAGCATCTGCCAAGCGCGCCCTAGTCTGGCAATACCCACTTCTGCCAGCGCGGCAATGGGGGCTTTTTCAACTTCCAACACCATGTCGGGTGACCCACCCGCGGCCGCCATACTGGCGCGGTGAATTAAATCCATCAGATCAGCGATTGCCATTTCTGGTTCGGCCCCATTGGCGTGAGCCGCTGCAAAAGCATCCAGCGCGCCGGCGGCATCTCCGGCTATTGCGGCGCGCAGAATGGCGATCGAATCGCTGCGCCCGGGCCGCCCAAGCATACTGGAAATACCGTCGCTGGAAATTTTATCGGCGCTCATCGCGGCGGCCTGATCTAATAGTGACAGCGCGTCACGAACTGATCCTTCGGCGGCGCGAGCCAGTGCGATGATTGCCTCCTCATCGGCTAAAATGTCTTCCTTCGCGCAAATGGCAGTTAGATGCTGGGCGAGATCCTCTGCCGAGACACGGCGAAGATCAAAACGCTGGCACCGTGAGAGAATGGTGACCGGCACTTTGCGAATTTCGGTGGTGGCGAAAATGAATTTGACCTGATCAGGTGGCTCTTCCAGCGTTTTCAAAAGCGCGTTAAAGGCACTTTTTGACATCATGTGAACTTCATCAATGATGTAAATTTTGAAGCGCGCTGAAACTGGTCGATACCCAACGCCCTCAATAATCTCGCGGGCATCATCAACGCCTGTATGGCTGGCGGCGTCAATTTCCAGAACATCAACGTGGCGGCCGGCGGCAATCGCCAGGCATGGCTCACACGCGCCGCAGGGCTCTAATGTCGGCTCGCCGTTACCATCGGTGCCAATGCAGTTCAGGCCCCGGGCCAGCAGCCGCGCGGTCGAAGTCTTGCCAACCCCGCGAACGCCCGTCAGCACAAAAGCATGCGCCAAACGGCCAAGCGACAGTGCATTGCTGAGCGTGCGCACCAGCGATTCCTGTCCGATTAACTCGGAAAACCGGTCCGGTCGGTATTTTCGCGCCAGAACGCGATATCCTGTCAGGATGCCTTCATTCATGATGTCTGAAACCTAGCGCAACGGCAAAGTTTTGACCACCTCGAAACACGCGCCTGTAGCGCTTGATTTTAGAAAAATGCCAATCACATAAAACTAATATCTGGCGGAAGATCATTTTTGGCTGGAGACTAATTTTTTAGCGGAAGCCAAATTTTTTAGCGGAAG
>JAACDV010000115.1 GCA_009936825.1 Bacteroidota bacterium
ATCAAAGATCAGGTTGGCGTAATTGGCAGGATCAGTGTGAAACAGGCACCTTCGCGGTTGCTGGCAGACAAGTCGCCGCCATACCCGCGGGCAATTTGGCGGGCAATCGACAGCCCCAGCCCCGAATGCTCCCCAAAAGCCTCATCGGAGGGTCGCTCGGAATAAAACCGGTTAAAGACCGATTCCAAGCGTCCCGGCGGCAGACCCGGGCCCTGATCTTGAACGTCCAGACGCACGTTGCCGTCATCATCAGGGGCCAGATGGAAAGTGATTTTCGACTTGGGCGGTGCAAAAGAGACAGCGTTGGCCAGCAGATTATCCAGAATTTGAACAACCCGCCCATCATGCACAGTAACAGTCAGCGGCGCAGTAGCAGGCAGCGGCGCAGTAGCAGGCACAAATTCCAACTTATGGTTTGGCGTTGTGGCAGCGCGCGCCTGCACAAAATTATCAACAAGATCGCACAGATCAATCACCTCGCCGGACTCGCCCGCCATTTCATTATCCAGACGGCTGGCGCGGGAGATATCGGTAATCAACCGGTCCAGTCGCCCGACATCACGAAGGATCATATTCATCAGTTTTTTCTGTTGATCGGCGTCAGAAATCCGGCTGATGGTCTCGGCGGCGCTTCGTAATGATGAAAGTGGATTTTTCAGCTCATGCGCAACATCAGCGGCAAATCCGGCGGTCGCAGCCATTCGTTTTTGCAACTCGTCAGTCATATCAATCAGCGATTCCGCCAGTCTTCCAATCTCATCGCGCCGTCTTGGCAGGCGTTGCATTCGCGCCGACAGATCATGACTTCGCCGCAAATTATCCGCTTCCAGTGCCAGATAGGTAATCGGTGCGGTGATGGAACGCGCCAGATAAACGCTGAGCGCAATGGTGATCAACGTCACAATACCGAACAGTTGAATGAACACCACATTCACATCGGCAACTTCCTGCTCGATACGCCCGCCACTGGTGCTGACCAAAAGCGCGCCGCGCACAAGGCGTAAGTCTTGAATGGGAACCGCAACCGACAGAACCAGCTGCCCACGACTATCTTGACGAAGCTGGCGCGAAGGCTCACCCGCCAATGCCAACATCACCTCGTTATAATCGGTTGCATTTTGCTGCGCGCGTTCACGGTAAAATGGCAGCGTCCGGTCTGCCCCGATAAGACCCGCGGCGCGGCGCATGGTTGCCTGAAAATAATCTGACGATCGTTTTACCGCACCACCAAAGGCTCCGTGATGCTTACGCCGACGCAGCCTGACCTCACCACCGGCGCTACTACGAGCGGTATCAGCCAAAAGCCAGCCATCGGCACGAAACACCCGGGCGCGAAGCTCGGTGCCGTAACCGACCAGCGGTAAAAGATGGTTCATCGTTTCGGGGGATAGGCGGCGGCGCGCCAGTGATCCGTCAATTTCGGACTGGGCCAGCGCCAGCGAGCGCGCCAGCGTAAATCCCTGGCGTTCCAGCGCGGTAAATTCTGATTTGATCAACGTTGTGCGATACTGGTCGATTGAAAATAGCCCGATAAAAAATAGCACGAGCGGGAACAGCATAATCGCCATGATACGCGTGCTTAATCGGCTCAACCGAAAGCGCAACCGAACCAATGGCCGGCCAATCGCCGCGCGCAGTAATAACCGCCGCAATCCCATTTTGATCTGCGTTATCACGCTATCAGTGCCACCCTCAAACCAGCCACCATCAGCATTCCAAATATTAGACACACATTAAGTGTTGCGCATGTCTAAATGGCTGCCAATGATTTTCATCTCACCCACCGGATCACGATGCACGATATTTATAGCCGATGCCGTAAAGTGTTTCGATATTGTCGAACTGTTTATCCATCGCCCTGATTTTCCGGCGTAGTCGTTTGATATGGCTATCGATTGTCCGATCATCCAGAAAAATTGATTCGCCATAAGCCGCATCCATTAGCTGATCACGGTTTTTCACCAATCCCGGACGGGCGGCAAGGGCTTGCAGAATCAGAAATTCAGTGACAGTCAATTTGACCTCACTACCTTTCCAGCTACACAGATGTCGGTCTGGGTCCATCAGCAACTCACCTTGCCGGACAATATTCGGCCCTGACGGATCCATATCGCCCTGACTGGCACGACGCAAAACCGCACGAATACGGGCCAACAGTAACCGCTGGGAAAATGGCTTGGTGATATAATCATCAGCGCCCATGCCAAGGCCAAGTGCCTCGTCAAGCTCGTCATCCTTGCTGGTCAGAAAGATCACCGGCAGGTGCGAGTTAGCACGGATTTTATGCAACAGTTCCATGCCGTCCATGCGCGGCATTTTGATATCCAGCACTGCCAGTTCCACCGGTCTGCGGCTAAGCCCGCGAAGTGCGGTTTCACCGTCATGATAACAATCGACTTCAAAGCCCTCGGCCTCGAGGGTCAACGATACCGATGTCAGAATATTCTGATCATCATCAACAAGTGCAATCCGTGTTCCCATAATTCTGCCTTCCCCCAGCTGATAGGCCTCTGTCCAATGAAAAATAGATTTAGAAATAAAAAGGGGCCAAGATATGACAGATTTGTGCCACACCTGCCGCAATACCGCCTAATTTTGATCACCAGACTGGCAAAATACACAGATTTGCCCTTAGTTGCCCTCCATTTTAGCGGGCTTTCATTTAGTGGGCTTCGGCCCAGCTAGTTGCAATACCGGCCTCGGCAACCAGCGGCACAGCCAATTCCAAAATCGGCGATGCAGCGGCTTCCATCACTTCGGTGATCACCTTGACCGCGGCATCAGCAATTTCGGCGTCGGCCTCAAAAATCAGTTCATCATGCACCTGAAGCAGCATTTCAGCGGGAATTCCTGCCGCAGACAACGCAGCCGGAAGCCGGATCATCGCGCGTTTGATAATATCGGCAGCACTGCCCTGAATGGGGGCGTTGATCGCCTGACGTTCGGCAAATCCACGCTGAGCCTGATTGCCACTGGCAAACGCACTAATATGAATGCGCCGCCCAAACAATGTTTCGACAAAGCCGGCCTCACGCGCCTCAACTTTAATGCGCTCCATATAGCTTCTGATTCCGGGAAAATTCTCGAAATAGGCGCTGATATAATCACGCGCCTCACCTTGACGAATGCCCAGTTGACGGGCCAGTCCAAATCCGGAAATACCGTAGATAATACCAAAATTAATCGCCTTTGCCCGGCGGCGTGTCTCGCCATCCATAGCGTCTAGCGGAACACCAAACACCTCGGATGCGGTGCGCGCATGAATATCAACACCATTACGAAACGCGTCGATCATCGTCGTTTCACCAGCAACATGGGCGACCAGCCGCAATTCAATCTGCGAATAGTCGGCGGAGATCAGCTTTTTGCCCGGCCCAGCGATAAAGGCGGTGCGTATCTGGCGGCCTTCGGCAGTGCGGATTGGGATGTTCTGCACGTTTGGGTCAGACGATGACAGCCGTCCGGTTGATGCGCCAACCATTGAAAATGACGTGTGAACGCGTCCCGTTTCGGGAAGAATGCTTTCAACCAGCGCATCGGCATAGGTTGATTTCAGCTTGGCAAGATGGCGCCAGTCCAGAACTTTCTGGGCAATTTCCACGCCATCAGCTGCCAAATCTTCCAGCACATCGGCGGATGTTGAATAGGCTCCTGTTTTAGATTTTTTACCGCCAGAAAGTCCCATTTTATCGAACAGAATCTCACCAAGCTGCTTGGGCGAGGCAATGTTGAAATCCTGACCAGCCAGATCCAGAATATTGCGCGCCAGAGCTTCCATTCGTGTTGCAAAATCATTCGACATACGCGCTAGAATGGTCTGGTCAACGGTAATACCGGCATTTTCCATCGACGCCAGAATGGGAATCAGCGGTCGCTCCAACCTCTCATAGACCGATGTCAGTCCTTCGGATGCCAGTCGCGGTTTCAGCATTTGCCACAGACGCAGCGTGATATCCGCATCCTCAGCGGCGTAATCAAGTGCAGCTTCAGGAGCCAGCGATCCAAAGGGAACCTGCTTTACCCCCTTGCCGCACACATCGGAGAATTTAATCGTGTCATGATCCAACCAGTGGCCTGCCAGAAAATCCATCGAGTGGCCACCAATTCTCCCTCCATCCAAGACATAAGACAGACACATCGTATCATCTACCGCGGCAAGGCGAATGCCGCCATTGTGTGCGCGCAGCAACACATGCGAATCATATTTCAGATTATATCCGATTTTCAAAACTGCCGGATCTTCAAAAAGTGACGTTAGAACGCCAATCGCCGCGTCGAAAGGAATTTGTTCGGGCGCAGCCTCAACTGCATCGAATTCCAGCCCGCTCTGTCCGTCCTTTGCTACAACTGCACCGCCGTGGCGAAGCGGCACATAACAAGCGCGCCCCGGGGCCAACGCCATCGACACACCGACCATTTCGGCAGCCGCTGCATTCAACGAGCTGGTTTCAGTATCAACTGCCATATATCCCTGAACCCGTGCTTCATCCGCCCAGCGCTGCAAGTCGTCCAGCTTGGTAATTAGGCGGTAGTCAGTGCCCTCAACCGAGGCAGCTGCAGGACTTGCGCCAGCCGGCTGTGCGCCCGGTTGCGGTGTTCCGCCCATTGATCGGATCGCAGGTTGAACCGCCCCAGCAATAGAGCTTCCCGAGGTTGGACCGCTTGCTGTTGACGCGCCAATTCGGGTCAGCAGCCTTTTGAAATTCTGTTCAACCAGAAACTCCTTCAAAAGCTCCATATCGCGGGGGATACTTTTCAGCTCATCCAGCCGCAGCGGCAGCGGTGCATCGGCGCGCAACCGCACCAGATCGCGCGAAATACGCGCCTGATCGGCAAAATTAATCAGATTCTCACGACGCTGTGGCTGTTTGATCTCTTCGGCACGCGCCAGCAATGTATCCAGATCGCCATATATATTAATCAATTCGGCAGCGGTTTTAACGCCAATTCCCGGAACGCCGGGAACATTGTCGGTCGAATCGCCCGCTAGCGCCTGCACATCAACAACCTTATCAGGGCCAACGCCGAAACGTTCTTCAACCTCGGGCGCTGCGATGCGGCGCTGTTTCATCGGATCCAGCATCGTAATATTGCCTCTGACAAGCTGCATCAAATCCTTGTCGGAAGACACGATGATTGTTTCCATCCCTGCCGCCTCTCCCATTGCCGCATAGGTGGCAATCAGATCATCGGCTTCGAACCCCGGGGCCTCCATCTGGGCCAGCGAGAGCGCCTTTGTGGCGTCGCGAACAAGGCCGAATTGCGGCACTAGCTCTTCGGGCGGCTCGCTACGGTTGGCCTTATATTCGGGATAAATATCATTACGGAAGGTCTTTCTGGAGGTATCAAACACTACCGCGACATGCGCCGGTTCCAGATCATCGACCAGTTTCATCACCATGCTGGTAAAGCCATAAACAGCATTCACCGGCGTTCCATCACCGCGCGTCATCGGCGGTAATGCGTGAAAGGCCCGAAAGATATAGCCCGATCCATCAATCAGGACGAGTTGCTCGCGCTCACCCATCAGGCTGATCCCATAATGCTGGAGGGAGATTAATTATGGCAGGGCATTTTAGGTGCATTCTAGTGCCTCTATTCATCATCCCCGCCCTTGCTGCGTACATAATGACGCGAACAATAGGGGCAGACAATCTCGCCGTCCGAGCCCAGCGTCAGGAACACCTGCGGATGGCCAAGTGCGCCGCCGCCGCCATTACAGGCAACACGGTCGGCGGTTGTTAATATAGCGGGCCCGTTCGCGGAATTGTCGGCCATAGTCATTATTCTCACCCCCGAAGATATTAAATTCTAAAATATAAAACGTTGAAAACACCAAGTTCTAAGCATAGAGAACTGTAACAGAAGATACCAGATATGATGCAATGAAGCGTCTTTTGATTATTAGTTTTTACAGCGTACGCACACCCTTTTCATATGGTGTATTTATCGCGGCGCTGTAAACGGGCCTGAATATCAACCAAAAATATGAGATTGATGTGTGACCTTGGGGTTGATCTCATGCTGGTTTGCTGGTCAGTACATCCAGCTGGCCTTGGCGGCATTATGATGCCTTTAGCATGGGGACGGTTTATTTATGACCGTCGTGACGCATGGCAGATTGTGCGGCGCGCCAATCATCCAAATATCGGACTGATACTGGATAGCTTTCACACCCTTGGGCGCAAATTGGCTGCGCAACGCCGCCAAGCCAGAGCCAGACAATTATCCTAGATATGTACATAAAATTTATCCGGGCCATGCGGGAGGTAATCGGTACCCACATGGCCCGGATTATGGCCCGGATTATTTCAGGTGCCTCTCGCGATTATGCGGATGAGGTCCGGGATGGTTTTACCCTACCAGTTCAAT
>JAACDV010000116.1 GCA_009936825.1 Bacteroidota bacterium
AGGCAGGCGCTTAATGACGTATTTGCGCGATTGTCAGCAGATGCGGCTGTTGGCGAAGATACGGTCCGTGTTGCATCACGCGAAATTGTTTTCGAATCCGTTGCCGGAGATGTGGCGCGGGCAGATTTTTCAACCTTGTGTGAAACGCCGCTTGGTGCGCGCGATTTTCTAGCGATTGCTGGCCGGTTTGCTGGGCTGATTGTCGATAATGTACCCGCCTTTAGTGATACCTCCGAAGCGTCGGCCCGCCGGTTCATGTGGCTTGTTGATGCGCTTTATGACCGCCAGCGTTTTTTGATTGCCTCAGCCGAAACCGATATTGCCAATCTTTATGATGGCCATCTTTTTGCTTTTGAATTTGACCGGACAAAGTCACGGCTGGGTGAAATGACCCGCCGATACGGGTAACACCGCCATCGCCTGACTAGTCCCGGCCCGACAATTTATTCTTCACCAAGCCCTGCATTATTGGGATTTAACTTGTTTAGAGCGCCAACATTCGGTAAACCGAAAACGTTAGTTTAAACCTTGGTATAAACGTTAGTTTAATCGAGCGCTTTCCGTCTTGGCGCCGCTATTCTTCGGATCCGATCTCAGGAAATAAATCTTATGGCCCGCAACAAAATTTCTCTCATTGGCGCCGGTAATATTGGCGGCACTCTTGCGCTTCTTGCCGGATTAAAGGAACTTGGCGATATTGTGCTTTTTGACATTGCCGAAGGCATTCCGCAGGGCAAGGCGCTCGATATAGCACAGGCCAGCCCGATCGAAGGGTTTAATGCCGATGTTAAGGGTGCAAATGATTATGCCGCTCTGGCGGATAGCGATGTTGTCATTGTAACGGCTGGGATTGCCCGCAAGCCGGGGATGAGCCGTGATGATCTTATCGGCATAAACACCAAGGTGATGCATCAGGTTGGCGCAGGCATCCGCGATAATTGCCCCGATGCTTTTGTGATTTGTATTACCAATCCGCTGGATGTCATGGTTGGGGTTCTGCAAAAGGCCTCAGGCCTTCCAACCAACCGGGTTGTTGGCATGGCTGGGGTTCTGGATTCAGCGCGGTTCCGTTATTTCCTAGCTGAGGAATTTGAAGTTTCTGTTGAAGATGTAACGGCCTTTGTTCTTGGCGGACATGGCGATACGATGGTGCCGCTGGTGCGGTATTCGACGGTTGCTGGTATTCCGGTTCCCGATTTGATTGCTATGGGATGGTCAACCGAGGCTAAGATTGCTGAAATTGTCCAGCGCACGCGCGACGGCGGAGCCGAGATAGTTGGCTTGCTGAAGACAGGGTCTGCCTTTTACGCACCGGCATCATCTGCAATCGAAATGGCTGAAGCTTTTATTCACGATAAAAAACGTGTTCTTCCGTGTGCCGCCTATGTGGAAGGCGCTTATGGTTTGGACGGGCTTTATGTTGGCGTACCGGTTGTTATCGGTTCCGGTGGTGTTGAGCGGATCGTCAATATTGCGCTGAATGCTGACGAGCAGGAGATGTTTGATAGCTCAGTTGCTGCGGTGCGCTCGTTAAATGAAATTGTGGAGTCGCTCACATAATCGTTTGAGTAAGTATCCGGGAAATTGCCGGTTTGATTTCTCGTATAGTCATGTTGTGTAGGTGAGGGTGGGGCGAAAGCCTGTATTGTTCGGGGGAATACATGAATATTCATGAGCATCAGGCCAAAACTCTGCTCGCGGGTTTTGGCGTTACTGTGCCGCGCGGAGAGGCCGCTTTTTCAGTTGATGAAGCTGTTGTCGCTGCGGAGAAACTTGGCGGACCTGTTTATGTTGTAAAGGCGCAGATTCACGCTGGTGGACGCGGCAAAGCCGGTGGGGTGAAAGTAGTTAAGTCGGTCGATGAGGTGCGCGATATTGCAACCGAACTTCTCGGCAAAACGCTGATCACGCATCAGACCGGCCCTCAAGGCCGTGAGGTGAAGCGCCTTTATGTTGAAGAAGGCTGCGACATTGGCGATGAGCTATATCTGTCGCTGCTGGTTGACCGGGCATCCAGCCGCATCACCATTATCGCCTCCAGCGAAGGGGGTATGGATATCGAAGAGGTTGCGGCCTCCCAGCCCGAAAAAATTCTCTCAGTCAGCATTGATCCTGCCACCGGATTGCAGGCGCATCATGCCCGCCGTCTTGCCGGTGTAATGGGACTTGGAGGATCGGCGGCAAAGCAACTGCCAAAGTTCCTGTCCGGCCTCTATGATGCTTTTTTGAAGCTTGACGCCAGTCTTATTGAAATCAACCCGTTGGTTGTTACCGGTGCTGGTGACCTGTTGGCCCTCGACGCGAAAATGAGTTTTGATGATAATGCCCTTTATCGTCACGCCGATGTGATGGCTCTTCGCGATCTTGGCGAAGAAGATCCTGCCGAGGTCCGCGCCAGCGAGTTTGACCTCAGCTATATCAAGCTGGACGGCAATATAGGCTGTATGGTTAATGGGGCCGGTCTGGCAATGGCGACGATGGATATCATCCAGCTTCGGGGCGGCTCACCTGCTAACTTTCTCGATGTGGGGGGTAGCGCAACAACCGAACGCGTTACTGAAGCGTTCAAAATCATCCTGTCTGACGATAATGTGAAGGGCATTCTGGTCAATATTTTTGGCGGAATCATGCGGTGTGACATCATTGCCGAAGGTGTGGTTAGCGCGGCCAGAACGCTGGGTCTGGACAAGCCGCTAGTTGTTCGCCTTGAAGGCACGAATGTTGACGAGGGCAAAAAGATCATGGCTGAAAGCGGCCTCGACATCATCACAGCAGATAATCTTGGCGATGCCGCTCGGAAAATTGTCGCCGCAACGTCGTGACGAAAGGAAGATCATGTCAGTTCTTGTAAATAGTGAGACAAGGGTCATCTGTCAGGGCTTTACCGGTGCTCAGGGAACATTCCATTCCGAACAGGCGATTGCCTATGGCACCAACATGGTTGGCGGTGTCACTCCGGGTAAGGGCGGGCAGACGCATCTGGATTTGCCGGTGTTTAATTCGGTTGTCGGCGCGATGCAAGAGACCAAGGCCAATGCCTCGGTTATCTATGTGCCGCCACCATTTGCCGCCGATTCCATTCTTGAGGCGGTCGATGCCGGAATGCCGCTGATCATCTGTATCACTGAGGGCATTCCTGTTCTGGATATGGTGCGGGTTAAGCGCGCGCTTGATGGCAGTGATAGCCGGTTGATCGGGCCTAATTGCCCTGGCATCATCACCCCGGGTGCGTGTAAAATCGGGATTATGCCCGGCCATATTCACACCCCCGGCAAGGTGGGTATTGTCTCACGCTCTGGAACCCTGACCTATGAAGCTGTTGCCCAGACCTCGGCTGTCGGGCTGGGGCAATCAACTTGCATCGGCATTGGCGGTGATCCAGTGAACGGTACTAACTTTATCGATTGTCTGGATATGTTCTTAAAAGATGAGCAGACCGAAGCCATCGTGATGATTGGTGAAATTGGCGGATTAGACGAAGAAGAGGCCGCCTCCTTTTATCAGGCGCAGGCCAATCGCAAACCGATTGCCGGATTTATTGCCGGCCAGACGGCGCCTCCGGGCCGCCGTATGGGTCATGCCGGGGCGATTGTCAGCGGTGGCAGCGGGGCGGCAACCGACAAGATTGCAGCAATGCAGGCCGCCGGGTTTGAAATGGCCGAATCACCTGCCGATATCGGCAATGCCATTATGCGTGCGATTACTAAAACATAAATTTGGTAAAAGCAGATAATGTAGCGGGCAGATAATGTAGAGGGTTGAATATGATTGAGCACCGCCTAGACTAAAGAGCGTTAAACAGCAATCATCGACTGATCATTGAATTGACGATCACATGAATGGGTTTTTTGATATGGACGACACCGCCCAAAGACCGCATCAGAACAATCAACCTGCTTCGCAAAGCGAACTTGATTTGACCTTCCTGTCGGCTTCAAACGCGACCTTCATTGCCGAAATGAATGCAGCATGGCGGAGTGATCCATTATCCGTTGATCCCCGCTGGGCGACCTATTTCGAACAGATGGACGCACTGGGTGATATCGCTGCCGATGGTGAGAGTCTGCCAAGCTGGGCGCGCGATACAAGCCGTATTGTTGGTGCAACCGATCCTGAAAATTCGGTTAAAGCGGTTGCTGCCGGACATGTTGCCGGACGGAAAATTAACGCCGGAGACATGCGGGCAGCGACGTTGGATTCGTTGCGCGCTGTGATGTTGATTCGGGCGTATCGTATCCGCGGCCATTTGCTGGCGAACCTTGATCCTCTATCGCTTGAAGACAAGCCGCTGCACCCCGAACTCGATCCGGCGACTTACGGTTTTACCGATGATGACTGGGATCGCCCGATTTTCATTAACTATGTTCTGGGTCTGGAAACGGCGACTCTTCGCGATATTCTGGACACGCTTAAAAAAACCTACAGCAGCACAATTGGTGTTGAATTCATGCATATTCAGGACCCGGCCCAAAAAGCCTGGATCCAAGAGCGTATTGAGGCAATTGGCAACCGCACAGATTTCACCAAGCGCGGCAAGAAAGCGATTTATCAGCGCCTTGTCGATGCCGAAGAATTTGAGAAATATCTTCACAAGAAATATACTGGTACCAAGCGGTTTGGCATGGATGGCGCTGAGGCGACGATTCCAGCGCTCGAACAGATTCTAAAGCGCGGCACCCAGCTTGGCCTGACAGAAGCTGTTGTCGGCATGGCGCATCGCGGCCGTTTGAACGTCCTGCATAATGTGTTTAGCAAACCTTTCAGGGCGATCATTTCCGAATTTCTCGGCAATCCCGCAAACCCGGAAAATGCCGGCGGATCGGGTGACGTGAAATATCATATGGGTCAGTCATCCGACCGTGAATTTGATGGTCAAGCCGTTCATCTCAGCCTAGCGCCAAACCCGTCGCATCTGGAAATTGTTGACCCTGTTGTTATTGGCCGCGTTCGTGCGAAACAACATCAGCAGGATGATACTGACCGTAAGGGCGTCCTCGGCATTCTGCTGCATGGTGATGCGGCTTTTGCCGG
>JAACDV010000117.1 GCA_009936825.1 Bacteroidota bacterium
AATCAGGACCTTTACAACAATTTCGCGGCGGAGTTGTTGGCTACCGGATGTTCCGGTCTTGCGCCGTTTGGAACTACGGGTGAGGCGCTCTCGCTCAGCAGCGCCGAGCGCATGGCGGCGGTTGAGGGGCTGGCCGCATTTGGCATTGACCCGTCAAAAATGATTCCCGGCACCGGGCTGTGTAATCTTCCCGAGACCATTGCCTTGTCCCGCCGTGCCATTGACCTTGGCTGTGCTGGCGTGATGACGCTGCCTCCCTTTTATTTTAAGGGCATGGCTGATGACGGGTATTTTGACTATTTTGAGAGGCTGATCGACGGGATAGATCATCCTGATCTCAAGCTTTATCTTTATCACATCCCGCAGGTGGCAGGCGTTGGATTGTCGATTGATCTGGTCTCGCGGCTTTTTGCTGCCTATCCGGATGTTATTGTTGGCATTAAGGACAGTTCGGGCAATTGGGACAACACGCGCCAGCTGTTGGAAATTGACGGGTTGATCGTCTATCCGGGCGCTGAATTGCCGGTGATCGAGGCGATCAGGCTTGGCGCCCCGGGGTGTATTTCGGCGACTGCCAACCTCAATGGCGCCAATATCGCCAAGGTGATTGATTTGTGTCTCGATGGGATGTGGGAGAGGGCTGCGGCGGCCCACATTGCGGTAAAAGAGGTAAGGCAACTCTTCCAAGAATACGCCCCCATTCCCGCACAAAAGGCGCTTCTAGCCAAACGCACCGGCGATACAAGATGGAACAATTTGCGCCCGCCATCCCAACCAATCGACACCGAAACCCGCGATAATCTGGCAGAAAAGCTAGCCCCATACGGAATGAGGTTCTAGCCCCTTCTAGCGGCAGGCGGCTGAATTAGGTGTGGAACTGTTCGGCTATGGCGCGTTCGGCAAGCGAGAAACCCGGATCATACATTAGTCGCAAGGTGATATCATTCGCCTGTTCGATCGAAACCGTGGTGATGTGACGATATTCGCTGCTGTCGGCACTGGCACTCACGGGCCGGAAACCCGGTTCCAGAACCTCCAGCGTCACGCGTGAATTTTCACTCAATAACGCACCCCGCCACCGCCTTGGGCGAAACGGGGAAATCGGCGTCAACGCCAATAATCCGGCGCCAAGCGGAATTATCGGGCCATGCGCGGATAAATTATAGGCAGTTGACCCCACCGACGTTGCCAGCAGGATGCCGTCACATACCAGCTGTTCAACCGCATGCTTGCCGTCCACTTCAACCCGGATATTCGCCGCATTATGCGTCTGGCGGATCAACGAGACCTCATTAATCGCAAGCGCCGTATGCTGGCTGCCGTCTTCACAGGTGACCTGCATCCGCAAGGGGTGAATTGGCGTAGCCTCGGCGCTGGAAATACGCTCTTCCAGCTCGTCCGAAGCAAAATGGTTCATCAAAAACCCAAGCCGCCCGCAATTCAGTCCAAAAACCGGCAGATTATGCTGCATCGTCGAATGCAGTACATTCAGCATATGCCCATCGCCGCCCAGCGCGACACTATAGTCGGCGTCGCCAAGATCATTCTGGCCATAACGCGAAACCAACCTGTCAAACCGCTCTTGAGCCAATTCATGGCTGGACGCAGAAAAATGGAGTTTCATTTGTACCTCTTACCGGCTGAGCCTCAGGATGTAGGCGAACCTGCGGATCGAATTTTAGAGATTGCCGGGGGCGGTCCCCCGCAACCATGACCATACCGATTTCACACCGGAAACGCAAAGTGCTGATGCAAACCAGCGCCGACCCCCTCCTCATATGAAGAGGCTTTTATGAAGAGGCTTGCATGATTGAGGGTAAATCGATCATTTTAGGGGGATGAAGTCTGGAAAACCCAAAGCCCCCGAAAAGTCGTCCGGTATTATTATCGCCCCTGATCCGGATGCCCCCGGCCTGTCGCAGCCGATATCGGGAGTTGATGAGACCGGCGCGCCGGTGACCTTGCCCGTCGTGACCGAAAAGCCGTTGACCTTGTTTCTGAACGGTCAGGAAATTGTCACCTCAATGACGATTGGCGATTGGCCGGCTGAGCTGGCGGTGGGCTATTTTTTGAATCAGAACATGCTGCGGGCCGATGATGTGATCACCGGCATCGATCATGATGATGAGCTTGGCGTGGTGATTGTGCGCACCCGGCGCGAAACCGATTTTGAAGCCAAAATGAAGCGGAAAATCCGGACCAGTGGATGTGCTGAGGGCACCGCCTATGGTGATATGATGGAACGGTTCGGCCAGATTAATCTGAACGCTGATATGCGCTTTCACGCTGCCTCGCTGGTGCCGTTGTCGCGGGCGATCAACACCACGCCCAGCTTGTATCTCAGCGCTGGCGCTATTCATGGCTGCGTGTTATGCGCGGCGGATCAACCGCTGGTCTATATGGAGGATATCGGGCGACACAATGCCGTTGATAAAATCGCTGGCTGGATGTTTTTGAATAATGTCGAACCGGACGACAAGGTTTTTTATACCACTGGCCGTCTGACCACCGAGATGGTGATAAAAATCGTGCAGATGCAAATTCCGGTGCTGATCTCACGGTCCGGCTTCACCAATGAGGCGGTGGCGCTGGCACGCTCTGCCGGACTGACGCTGATTGGCCGTGCGAAAGGCCGCCGCTTTATTGCGCTTAGTGGCGAGGACCGGATTATCTTTGACGCAGGCCAATCAGCAGACCAGCGGCAAAGACACGAAGGCGGCGAAAATGATGAAGGTGACGAGATTATCGATCCTGCGTCGCCGCAACGTTCGGGCCGGAAACCGACATGAGTAGTGCCAGAAAACCGGTCACGCCGCTGTACCTTCTGCTGGCAGGCGGCAAGTCACGGAGAATGGGCGGCGGCGATAAAAATCTGATTGAGCTGGGACCGCGCCCATTGCTGGCGCATGTGATTGATCGGGCCCTGTCAAATACTGGCCCGGGCCAAAGCGTTCCGACCGTGATAAATGCCAATGGTGATGCTACCCGGTTTGCTGCCTTTGGCTTGCCAGTGGTTGCTGATGTGATTGACGGGTTTGCCGGACCTCTTGCCGGTATTCTGACGGGTCTTGAATTCGCGGCGAAAAATCATCCAGCGGTTACGCACGTGATCAGTCTGGCAACGGATGCACCGTTCCTGCCGCAAAATCTGACAAATGCGTTGATAGCGGCGGTTGAGGGCGGTGCAGAATTGGCGCAGGCCCGCTCGGCTGGTCGTCGTCACCCTGTTTTTGCGATATGGCCGGTGGCGCTGGCGTCTGCCTTGCGGACCGCGTTGGTTGACGAGGGCCTTCGGAAAATTGATGATTTTACCGCGCGTTATGACTGTGTTTGTGTGGATTTTGAAGGCGATCCAGATCCGTTCACCAACCTGAACACCCCTGAAGATGTGGCGGCAGCGCGTGCCCATCTAACGCTTCTTAGTAAACCTCAAAGGTGATTGCGCGCAAAACTATCTGGAGATTATCTGGAGAATTTTGGCATGCAGTGGTAATTCACCGTGAAAAGCGTTAGAAAGATTTGGGTCTTGTAATAAGAACCCGGGCGTTCTAAAGAATAGGCGATCGCCGGTGTGTAACGAGAAGTGGCGGCAATCAAGCCATGCACGATAATAGGGAAAGTTGCTGAACCCCATGCCGGATAAATCCTACCCCAGTAAAGGAATTTCTGCGATCAGCGCGGCGCGTAGTCTGTTTAATGCTTATCGCAGTGCCATCGGACGCCTCGATGATGCGCTTGGCCCGCCTTTCGTCGTGGCGGTTGACCTTATTCTGGCAGCCAGTGGGCATGTTGTTGTTTGCGGGATGGGTAAATCGGGTCTGATTGGCCGGAAAATTGCCGCCACATTGGCGTCAACGGGAACACCGTCGCTGTTTTTACATCCTGCCGAGGCTATTCATGGTGATCTTGGCATGGTTCGGTCAGGCGATGTGATCATCCTGATTTCGAATTCGGGTGAGACTGAAGAGATCGTTCGTCTGCTGCCTGCGTTTGCCAGGCTGGATGCCCAGATTATCGCCCTGACAGCGGTTGCCGATAGCAGCATGGCAAACGCCGCACGAATTGTGCTGGATATCTCGGTTGACCGAGAGGCCTGTCCGTTAAATCTGGCGCCCACAACATCAACGCTGAACACGTTGGTTCTGGGGGACGCCCTTTCGGTAGCGCTGATGGAAGCGCGCGGGTTCAACATGTCCGACTTTGCCATGACGCATCCCGGCGGCGCGTTGGGGCGCCGTCTGCTGACTTATGTTAAAGATCAGATGCGCACGAACAATCTTCCCTTTGTCGCGCCTGATGCACCGATGCAGGATGCCATAATGGTGATGACCGAAGGCCGGATTGGCATGGCGCTGGTTGGCGATGCCAGCTCTCTTAAAGGCGTCATTACCGATGGTGATCTTCGCCGGATGATTATGAATAAGGTCGATATCGCCAGCGTTACCGCCGGCGAGGTTGCCAACCCCAAGCCGCTGACCATCAAAGGCACTACCCTGATGGTGGATGCTGAGGCGAGAATGCAGGAATCGCGGGTTCAATGTCTGGTTGTTACAAATGATGACGG
>JAACDV010000015.1 GCA_009936825.1 Bacteroidota bacterium
GATCGAAAAGCACGCTGGCGGGGTTCGCGGCGGATGGGATAATCTGCTGGCGGTGATCCCGGGCGGATCATCAACGCCGTTATTGCCGCAGGCGGTTTGCAGCACTATCACGATGGATTTTGATGCCCTGCGTGACGCTGGAACGGGTCTTGGCACCGCCGGTGTTATCGTGATGGATAAAAGCACCGATATTGTTAAAGCCATCGCCCGGCTATCCTATTTCTACAAGCATGAATCTTGCGGGCAATGCACACCGTGCCGTGAGGGTACGGGCTGGATGTGGCGGATGATGGAGCGTCTGGTTCGCGGTGACGCTGAAATTCATGAAATCGAAACTCTCCAGCAGGTGACCAAGCAGGTGGAGGGCCACACAATTTGCGCCCTTGGGGATGCGGCTGCCTGGCCAATTCAGGGATTGATCAAGCATTTCCGGCCGGAAATCGAACGCCGGATCGTGGCACACCGGGCTGCTGCCTCGGTCGAAGCCGCGGAATAAGGAGCAAATAGCAATGCCAAAGCTGACAGTGAACGGCATCGAGGTTGAGGTCGAAGACGGTGCTACCGTTCTTCATGCCTGTGAGGCCGCTGACGTTGAAATTCCCCGGTTCTGTTATCACGACCGGCTGTCGATTGCTGGCAACTGCCGAATGTGCCTTGTTGATCTTGAACGCGCGCCAAAACCGGTAGCGTCTTGCGCGATGCCTGCGGGTGACGGAATGGTGATACGCACCGACACCGACCGCGTTAAACGGGCGCGCGAAGGGGTGATGGAATTCCTGCTGATTAATCACCCGCTGGATTGTCCGATCTGTGATCAGGGCGGCGAGTGCGACTTGCAGGATCAGGCGATGGGTTACGGTATCGATAACTCGCGCTATGAAGAAAATAAGCGCGCCGTCGAAGATAAAAACATGGGCCCGCTGATCAGCACAACGATGACGCGCTGTATTCATTGCACCCGCTGTGTTCGGTTTGCGACTGAAATTGCCGGCGTGTCCGAGCTTGGCGCAATTGGCCGTGGTGAATCGATGGAAATCACCACTTATCTCGAAAAAACTCTGGCGTCCGAGCTTTCGGCCAATGTCATTGATCTGTGTCCGGTTGGCGCACTGACCTCAAAACCCTATGCGTTTGCGGCGCGCCCTTGGGAGTTAACCAAGACAGAATCCATTGACGTGATGGATGCGCTGGGCAGCAATATTCGCGTTGATGCCCGCGGTGCGCAGGTGATGCGGGTTCTGCCGCGTCTGAACGAAGATATAAATGAAGAGTGGATTTCCGATAAAACGCGGTATGCCATTGACGGGTTGCGGCGTCAGCGCCTTGACCGGCCCTATCTTCGTGGCAGTGATGGCAAGCTGGCCCCGGCAAGTTGGGATGAAGCTTTTGGCGTGATTGCCGCCAAGCTGAAAAAAGCGAAATCAGACAAGATCGCTGCGGTAGCCGGTAACCAGTGCGACGCTGAATCAATGTTTGCGCTGAAGACGATGTTTGAAAAGCTGGGCAGTGAAAACATTGATTGCCGTCAGGACGGGGCTAAAATTGGCGGGGCCCGTGCTGGCTATCTGTTCAATTCGACAATTGCCGGTATTGATGATGCCGACGCCTTGTTGATCATCGCCAGTAACCCGCGCATCGAAGGCGCAGTGATGAATGCCCGCATTCGGCGTAACTGGGTGGAAACCCAGCTTCCCATCGCGGTGGTTGGTCCGGCGATGGATTTAACCTATGACACCCTAACGTTGGGCGATGATCCGTCGATTCTGTCAGATATTCTATCGGGCAAGTCAAAATTCGCCGCCAAACTGAAAAAGGCCAAACGGCCGATGATTATAATCGGCATGGGCGCATTAACGCGCAGCGATGGGGCATCAATTCTTGGTTTGGCCCGCCAGATTGCCGATACTTACGGCGTTGTCAGCGACGACTGGAACGGTTTTAACGTTCTGCATCATGCTGCGGCGCGTGTTGGCGGCCTTGATCTGGGATTTGTTCCCGGGCGCGGTGCGATGGATATTGCCGGCATGTATAAGGCTGCCGAGGGCGGCCAGCTCGATTTTGTCTGGCTTATGGGCGCGGATGAGCTTGATCATTCCCGCCTAAAAAGCGCGTTTGTGGTTTATCAGGGGCATCACGGCGATCAGGGTGCGCATCATGCCGATGTGGTTTTACCCGGCGCTGCCTTTACCGAAAAAGACGGCATTTATGTCAATACCGAAGGCCGGGTTCAATATGCTGGCCGGGCGACATTCCCGCCAGGTGAAGCGCGTGAGGACTGGACAATTATTCGCGCAATGGCTGGCCGCCTAGGGGTGCATCTGGGATTTGATTCGCTGGTTGAGCTTCGCGAGGCGCTGTTTGAAGCGGTTCCGCATTTCGCCGATCAGGACGAAGTGGCCGCGGCCAAATGGACAAAATTCGGAGGTCGCGCAAAAATAACAGATGCTGCGATCAGAACGGCGCTGGACGGGTTTTATATGACGTGTGCCATCAGCCGCGCGTCAGAAACCATGGCTCAATGCATAATGGCGTTGCAGGCGGATACCGCCCGCGATGCAGCGGAGTAGCATGATGGAATTGCTAAACAACGGCTATCTGATTGAATTGGCGATCATTGTTGGCAAAATTATGCTTGTCGTCGGGCCGCTGCTTATTGCCGTTGCATATTTGACCCTTGCCGAGCGGCGGGTAATCGGCTTTATGCAGCTTCGCAAAGGCCCGAACGTTGTGGGGCCGTTTGGCTTGCTGCAACCTTTTGCCGATGCGCTGAAATTGATGGTAAAGGAAACCATCCTGCCGGCGGGTGCGAATAAAATCGTGTTCATGCTGGCGCCGATGTTGACGTTCATTCTGGCGCTGGTTGCGTGGGCGGTGATCCCCTTTGGTGAGGGGCTGGTGATCGCCGATATCAATGTTGGCATTTTGTATCTGTTTGCCATTTCATCGCTTGGTGTTTATGGCGTTATCATGGCTGGCTGGGCTAGCAATTCAAAATACGCGTTTCTTGGCGCGCTGCGCTCGGCGGCGCAGATGGTGTCGTACGAGGTCTCGATGGGCCTTGTGATCATCAATGTTTTGATCTGTGTCGGATCCTTGAACCTGTCGACAATTGTTGAGGCACAGCGCGGCATGTGGTTTGCCCTGCCATTATTTCCGATGTTCATTGTTTTCTTTATTTCGACGCTGGCCGAAACCAACCGCGCGCCGTTTGACTTGCCTGAGGGCGAGTCTGAACTGGTTGCCGGTTATTTCGTTGAATATTCATCGATGAGTTTCGCGCTCTTTTTTCTTGGTGAATATGCAAACATGATCTTGATGAGCGGAATGACAACGGTGCTGTTCCTTGGCGGCTGGTTGCCTCCCTTTGATATTTGGCCGTTGAATGTTATTCCGGGCCCGATCTGGTTTGTCTTGAAGGTCTCAATGCTGCTGTTTGTTTTCTTGTGGGTTCGCGCCACGACGCCGCGTTACCGCTATGATCAGTTGATGCGTCTTGGCTGGAAAGTGTTCCTGCCATTTTCACTGCTTTATGTTGTCCTGACATCGGGCTTTTTGCTGTGGACTGGCAATCTGCCGGTTGCGATAGCCGGTTAGGGGAGAGAGCTAAATGCTTAAAACGATTGATAGTTTGCGCTCATTTCTGCTGCTTGAGCTTGGTAAAGGGTTGTTTCTGACGCTGAAATATTTTTTCAAGCCGAAGGTCACAATCAACTATCCGTACGAGAAGGGCACATTATCGCCCCGTTTTCGCGGTGAGCACGCCCTGCGCCGGTATCCCAACGGCGAAGAGCGCTGCATTGCCTGCAAATTGTGTGAGGCTGTATGTCCGGCGCAGGCCATTACTATTGAGGCCGAACCACGCGATGATGGCAGTCGCCGCACTACGCGTTACGACATTGATATGACGAAATGTATCTATTGCGGTTTCTGTCAGGAAGCCTGTCCGGTTGACGCAATCGTCGAAGGTCCAAACTTTGAATTTGCCACCGAAACGCGCGAAGAACTTTATTACGACAAGGATAAGCTTCTGGCCAACGGGGATCGCTGGGAGACCGAGATCGCGCGTAATCTGGCAGCAGACGCAAGGTGGCGCTAGGCGTATTAGGCGGGGATGGAAGTCGGGGAGGACGATGATGACACCAAGGGTAATCCGGATAACAAGCCATGATTGAGGCGTTGTTTTTCTATTTGTTCGCCGCAGTAATGCTGGCCAGCGGGATGATGGTTGTCATGTCGCGCAACCCGGTTTTCTCGGTGTTGTTTCTAATTCTGGCATTCTTCAACGCCGCCGGTTTGTTCGTTCTGATTGGCGCAGAATTCATCGCCATGCTGCTGGTTGTTGTTTACGTTGGCGCGGTGGCGGTCTTGTTCCTGTTCGTCGTGATGATGTTGGACATTAACTTTGCCGAGATGCGGGCGGGGTTTCAGAAATATCTGCCACTGGGTCTGATTGTTGGCGGTATTCTGGTCTTTGAGCTGGTTGCTGCTATTTATGGTGATGCTTTTGACGGTATTAGCCTGCCGGTTGCAAGCGAGATCAGCAACACGCGCGCCTTGGGCAATGTGCTCTATACTAAATATATGTATTTATTCCAGATTTCGGGTCTGATCCTGCTGGTGGCAATGATCGGGGCAATTTCGCTGACCATGCGCCGCCGGGTTGGTGTTCGCCGTCAGGTGATTGCGGATCAAAACGCGCGCAGTCGCGGCCAAAGTGTTGAAGTTGTCGAGGTGCAAGTTGGCGCCCCCGGTAGAACCATCGCCGATGTTCCGGCGAGTAAGCGAGAGGGGTAGAGCATGTTTGAACTTTCGCTCAACCATTATCTGGCCGTTTCGGCCATTCTATTTGCGCTTGGCGCTTTTGGCATTTGTCTGAATCGAAAGAATGTCATCACCATTTTGATGTCGATTGAGTTGATGCTGCTTTCGGTGAACATCAATATGGTTGCCTTTTCGGCTTTTAACGGTGATCTCGAAGGGCAAATCTTCTCGCTGTTTATTTTGACAGTTGCCGCTGCCGAGGCTGCAATCGGCCTTGCCATCCTAGTGGTCTTCTTCCGCAACCGTGGGTCTATCGCGGTTGAGGATGTGAATATGATGAAAGGCTAATTCGGGATGTATAGTTTAATCGTTTTTCTTCCGCTTTTTGGCGCGATCATTGCCGGTATCCTCAGCCTTAATGGTCGTGACCGTATGGCCGAGCTGATTACAGTCACCGGATTGCTGACGTCGCTGTTGCTGTCGGTGATTGCGTTTGCCAAAGTTGCCATCGGCGGTGAGCCAATCACCATTGATCTGGCGCGCTGGATTGTTTCGGGTGACTTTGAGGCGATGTGGCGATTGCGCTTTGATACGCTGACTGCGGTAATGTTGATCGTTGTTACTGGCGTGTCGTCGATGGTCCATATCTATTCCATTGGCTATATGTCGCATGACAACGCGCGGGCGCGCTTCATGTCGTATCTCAGCCTGTTCACCTTTGCCATGTTGATGCTGGTGACAGCCGACAATCTGGTGCAGCTATTTTTTGGCTGGGAGGGTGTTGGTGTTGCCTCTTATTTGCTGATCGGTTTCTGGTACAAAAAAGAAAGCGCACATACGGCGGCGATGAAAGCTTTTGTCGTGAACCGTGTTGGCGATTTCGGCTTTGCCTTGGGTATTCTGGCGATCTATCAGATTTTCGGGTCGGTTCAGTTTGACGATATTTTTGCCAACTCTGCGGTAAAGGCGGGATCGCAGATTAACTTCCTTGGCAGCGCGCTTCCGGCGTTAGAGGTTGCTGGCATCCTGTTATTCATTGGCGCGATGGGTAAATCAGCCCAGCTTGGCCTTCACACATGGCTTCCCGATGCGATGGAAGGCCCGACGCCAGTGTCGGCGCTGATCCATGCGGCAACGATGGTGACGGCGGGTGTGTTTATGATTTGCCGTCTGTCGCCAATGCTGGAATATGCGCCTTTATCGCTGGATATCATCACCATCGTCGGGGCACTTACAGCGATATTTGCGGCCACGGTTGGTATGACCCAGTTTGATATAAAGCGCGTGATTGCCTATTCGACCTGCTCGCAGCTTGGCTATATGTTCTTTGCCGCCGGTGTTTCTGCTTATCCTGCTGCGATGTTTCATCTTACCACGCACGCCTTTTTCAAGGCGCTGCTGTTTCTGGGGGCAGGTTCGGTCATTCATGCTATGTCGGATGAACAGGATCTTCGCAATATGGGGGGAATCTGGCGCAAAATTCCAATGACCTACGCGATGATGTGGATTGGCTCGCTGGCACTGGCAGGATTTCCGTTCTTTGCCGGTTTCTATTCAAAGGACATGATCCTCGAAGCTGCCTATGCGGCGCAGTCGGGCGTTGGCTCAATGGCTTTCTGGCTTGGGTGTCTTGCAGCCTTTTTGACCGCATTTTACAGCTGGCGTTTGTTGATCATGGCCTTTCATGGAAAGCCGCGCGCCTCAGCTGAAATTATGTCGAATGTCCATGAATCACCTCTCGTTATGACACTGCCGCTATTCGTTCTGTCGATTGGGGCGATTTTCTCGGGCTGGTTGGGGTATGAGCTTTTTGTCGGGCATAATATGGCTACATTCTGGGGTGATAGCATCCTGATCCTGCCTGAACATCCTGCCATGGAGGGCGCGCATCATGTGCCGGGCTGGGTGAAAGCCCTGCCGGTTGTTTTGGCGTCATCGGGGGTTGTTCTTGCGGTTTTGTGTTATTCTGTCTGGACGAATATGCCAGCGGCGATAGCGCGTGCGTTCTCGCCCCTGCACACCTTCTTTTACAATAAATGGTACTTTGACGAGCTCTATGATGTTGTGTTTGTCCGTCCGGCAGTGCGCATTGGCGAATTCCTGTGGAAACGGGGAGATCAGCGAACAATCGATGGTCTTGGCCCGGATGGAATTTCGGCGTTGGTAATCCGTGTCTCCAGCTATGCGTCTCGCCTGCAATCAGGCTTCGTCTTCCATTACGCTTTTGCCATGTTGGTTGGCGTTGTGGTGCTGATGACCTGGTACTACCTTCGCTTTGGGGGGATGTAAGCGATGATTGCCAACTGGCCACTCCTGACGATCATCACTTTCCTTCCCATGATCGGCGTTCTTTTTCTGCTGATGATCCGGGGGGATGATGAGGCGGTATCCCGCAATGCGCGCTATGTTGCGCTTTGGGTTAGCGGCTTCACCTTCGTGATTTCACTGGCGTTAGTGCTTAATTTTGACTCAGCGCGATCAGGCTATCAGTTTGAGGAATTTCGCGAATGGCTGCCTAATACAGGGATCAGCTATCATCTTGGTGTTGATGGTATTTCGATGCCGTTTATCCTGCTGTCTACCTTCTTGACGCCGCTGGCTATTCTGGCGAGCTGGAAGTCGATTACCGTTCGTGTTCGCGAATATATGATCGCCTTTCTGGTGCTTGAGACGATGATGGTTGGTATGTTCGCCTCACTGGACATGTTGATGTTCTATCTGTTCTTTGAAGGCGTTCTGATCCCGATGTTTATCATCATTGGGGTGTGGGGCGGGGCGCGCCGTGTTTATGCTGCCTA
>JAACDV010000016.1 GCA_009936825.1 Bacteroidota bacterium
ATTTAGGGGGCGGCATCTAGGGGGCGGTATTTAAGGGCAACGATATGCAAACGCATTTTACTCCGGATCAGCTTTTGGATCCGCAAATCAGGGAAGCGGACGCGATTCTGCGCAAATGCGTTCATTGTGGTTTTTGCGTGGCAACCTGTCCCACCTACGTGTTGACCGGAGATGAGCGTGATAGCCCGCGCGGCCGGATTTGGCTGATGCGTGAGCTGTTGGAATCGCCCGAAACTGTCTCGGCTGAAACCGGCTTTCACCTTGATCGGTGCCTTGGCTGTATGTCCTGCATGACGACCTGTCCGTCGGGCGTTGATTATAATAATCTACTGGACATTGGCCGCGAACGGATCGAGCGCAAGGTAGAGCGCCCGCTTGCCGATAGGGTGAGGCGCCGTCTGCTGGCGCGCATTATTCCGCATGCCGCAAGGTTTCATTTGCTCCTGCGGTTCGGGCGTCTTGCTGCGCTATTTGCCCCTTTGATGCCGACCCACATCCGGGCAGCGCTTACCAAAGTGCCATCAAGGCTCGCCAAGCTTGACCGGATTGGCGGAAAAACCATGTCGTTTAAGCCCGGAGTGCAGGCGAAAAAACATGTGATCCTGCTGGCTGGCTGCGCGCAACGGGCGCTTGATCCGGCGATTAATGCCAGCACGGTGCGCGTTCTGAACAAGCTGGGTGTTGAGGTTACCGTTCGTGCTGAAGCGCATTGCTGCGGGGCGTTGGCGCATCACATCGGGGAGGCGGCTGCGGCGGCTGCGGCGATGCGGGCAACGCTAGGTGCGTGGCGTGACGAATTACAATCCCGCAAGGTTGATGCGATTTTGGTAAATGCGTCGGGCTGCGGGACGATGATAAAGGATTATGCTCACATCACCGCCAATAGTTTTGCCGCAAATGTTGGGGGCGATGCTAATCGGTGCCCCACAAATCAACAGCTTGTCGAAACAGCGAGGCAGGTTTCGGCGATGACAATGGATATTTGTGAATTCCTGGCCGAACTACCGCTGGCGGATATTGTTGAGCGCGCGCGTGAAGGTCGCGGCGAGATTACCTATCATTCCGCCTGTTCTCTGCAGCATGGCCAGAAAATCCACGATCTTCCAATGCAGCTTTTGCGGCAGGTTGGCTTTGTAGTGAGGCAACCGCAGGAGCCGCATTTATGTTGCGGATCGGCGGGGGTCTATAACATTCTTCAGCCCGAAATGGCGGACGGACTCCGGTCTCGAAAGCTGGATAATCTGAAACGCGCAGGGGCGCCGTTTGTGGCGGCGGGAAACATCGGTTGCATCACGCAGCTTGATGGTGATTTGCCGGTGCGACACACAATTCAGTATATTGACTGGGCGTGCGGTGGACCGCCGCCGGTTTGAATCGTAGCCGGTTTGAGTTTTGAAAAAAATTTATCAGCTACCTAGCCGATATCGAAAAAGTCGTTGCCCTTGTCATCAGTGATGATAAAGGCCGGGAAATTTTCAACCTCAATTTTCCAGATGGCTTCCATACCAAGCTCGGGATATTCCAGAACCTTGATATTTTTGATCGATTCCAGCGCCAGCTTTGCTGCAACACCGCCAATGCTGCCAAGATAAAATCCGCCATTCGCCTCGCAGCTATCACGAACCTGACGCGACCGGTTGCCTTTTGCCAGCATTACCATTGATCCGCCAGCGGCCTGAAATCTGGGGACATAGCTATCCATCCGGCCAGCGGTCGTAGGCCCAAACGATCCGGATGCCATTCCGTCTGGCGTTTTAGCCGGTCCGGCATAATAGACAGGGTGATCCTTGAAATAATCTGGCAGGGTACCTTCGGCCTCCATCCGTTCCAGTAATTTGGCATGGGCAATGTCGCGCGCCACAATCAGCGGACCGGTTAATGACAGCCGCGTTTTGACCGGATACTGGCTGAGGGAGTGCAAGATATCGGCCATTGGCTGGTTCAGGTCAATCGGCACGGCGGCGGCTTCATCCTCTTCAACTTCGGGAAGAAAACGCGCCGGATTACGCTCCAGCTTTTCGATAAAAATACCGTCAGGGGTGATTTTCGCCAGCGCCTGACGGTCAGCCGAACAGGAAACGCCAATGCCAATCGGACAGGAGGCACCGTGTCGAGGCAACCGGATAACGCGCACATCATGGCAGTAATATTTGCCGCCAAACTGCGCCCCAATGCCTAACTCGCGGGTGATTTGCAGAATTTCTGCTTCCCAGTCAAGATCGCGCCAGGCATGGCCGATATCATTACCGGTTGTAGGCAGCCCATCCAGTGCGCGAATTGAGGCCTGTTTAACAGTTTTCAGATTATATTCGGCAGAGGTGCCGCCAATCCCAACAGCAAGATGGTAAGGCGGGCAGGCCGATGTTCCCAGATCCACGATTGCGGTCCGGATAAAGTCCCGCATGCCTTCGGGGTTCAGCACCGCTTTGGTTTTCTGGTGAAGGAAGGTTTTGTTGGCCGAACCGCCGCCTTTTTGCACGAAGGCAAATTTATATTCCAGACCCTTGCCAGCATAAAGTTCAATCTGAGCTGGCAGGTTGGTGCCGGTGTTCACCTCTTCAAACATGCTGGTTGCGGCAAGTTGTGAATAGCGCAGGTTGCTGGTTTGATAAGTATCAAACACGCCGCGTGACAGGGCCATGCTGTCATCACCATCGATTAAGACCCTATCCCCGCGATAGCCGGCGATAATCGCCGTTCCCGTATCTTGGCACATTGGCAGCAGACCATCGGCGGCGATCACCGCGTTTTTCAGCATTTCCAGCGCGACAAAGCGATCATTGTGGCTGGCCTCGGGGTCTTTCAGAATATCGGCAAGCTGGCTAAGATGGCCGCTCCGAAGAAGATGCGATATGTCGGTAAAAGCTCGCGCCGCCAGAACTGTTAACGCCTCCGGGGCAACTTTCAAAAATGTCTCGCCGCCAAGTTCAACCAGTTCGACATGGTCTTTTGAAACCAGCTCATACGGGGTGGTATCAGCAGATTGCGGGAACATCGGGCTATAGACAAAATCTGTCATAAGATAAAATCTGTCATATTATGGGGTCCGGTCCGTTATAGGGTTGCGGTTGTGGCCCACAGCTGATCGTAACAGTACAGCTGATCGTAACAGTTACGAGGGGGTCTTGCGAAAACTATCAAGCGAGACAACGTCAGCGGTCTCATTCTTACCGCGTGCGGCGTTCTTGCTGCCCCTCGCAGCAGTATCACCGGCGCGCGGGTTGGCGGCGTTCCGGCCCGTATTTCCGCCATCTACATTTCCGTCATCTGCATCATCGATATCATCTTCATCATCATCGGTCTCGAACTGCAAGCCAAAGCCAACTGACGGGTCGTTAAAGCTGGTCACGGCGGCAAAAGGCACGGTCATAGCCGATGGCTTTCCGCCAAAGAACAGGGTCACGCTAAATTCTTCGTCTTCAACAACAAGATCGGCATATTGGTGTTGTAGAACGATGGTGATGTTGTCGGGGTGGTTGGCGCGAAGATCATCCTCTATTTCAACCCCCGGATATCCGGTTTTGAAAGCAATATAGAAATGCGTATCGCCGGGCAGGCCGTCGCTCGCGGCAATATGAAGCGCCGAGCGCACAACCATTCGCAATGAAGCCTCGACAAGAAGTTCGTAATTCAGGCCGGTAACAATGTCGTTATGGTCAGTCATCCAGATCAGATCTCAGATACAGCGCCAAATTTAGACTCCAAATTTAGACTAGGTTCATTTTGCGCTAGGTTTGCTGTTCACTCTTTTTGCCTCGCATCCAGACTGCCTTTTGGACAAATCCGGTTTCGATACGGAAAAGTGGAGCGCTTCTGTTGCCAGGTGCGCTCCGGAACCCCGCCTACCCGAGCTCAATCGGACTGGACTTAAAATCGGTTACTCACGCTACCATTAGGCTGCGATTGCGACCGGAGCAGTGTTGTCATTTGCAACTACTACATGGCCCGATAACGGTGGGTACCATACCGAACGAAAATACTGCCTTTATTACATGCGTCGATCCTATTTCGCCCCCAATCTTTCAGCTGCCCCTTCTTTATTAAGATCCTCCTATCAAGAGGATCAACAGCTGAAATGGTGGAGGCGCCGGGTACCGCCCCCGGGTCCGCTCTGCTTATTTCACAGCACGTTTATCGCCATAGCTGGCAAGCCAGCACCCTTAATATAGGCCGGTAGGCGCGCCTTTGGAAGCGCTGTTTTGATGAACGGGATAAAAGACCGGTTTATTCTTTTTGATTGCGGCTTGATCCGGCCTCTCCAGCGTGCGATTTTTACCGCATTATCTCCCAGCCGTGATGTCCGGTTAATGCAGTAAAAAGAGGAGCCGCCCGATGCGCCAATATCTTGATCTTCTGGCACATGTTCTAGATAAAGGGATTGATCGTGGTGATCGGACCGGAACGGGCACACGCGCGGTTTTCGGGACTCAGATGCGCTTTGATCTTGGCGAGGGGTTTCCTCTGTTAACCACCAAGAAGCTGCATACACGATCAATCTTTCATGAACTTTTATGGTTTATCAAAGGTGATACCAATATTCGTTATTTGCAGGAAAACGGCGTTTCGATCTGGGATGAGTGGGCCGATGACGAGGGTGATTTGGGCCCGGTATATGGCAAACAATGGCGCCGGTGGCAGGCCCCTGACGGACGTGAAATTGATCAACTGGCCGATCTTGTCTCGATGATCAAGAGTAATCCTGAATCGCGCCGGTTGATGTTGTCGGCATGGAATCCTGCCGATATCCCGAACATGGCGCTGCCGCCTTGTCATTGCCTGTTTCAGTTTTTCGTTGCCGATGGGCGGCTGTCTTGCCAGCTGTATCAACGTAGTGCCGACATTTTTCTGGGTGTGCCGTTCAACATTGCTTCATACGCGCTGCTAACGCACATGATCGCGGCGGTGTGCGGGCTGAAAGCGGGTGATTTTGTTCATACGCTGGGTGATGCGCATCTTTATTCGAACCATTTTGATCAGGCGCGCCAGCCATTGACCCGCATTCCCGGCGCTTTGCCAAAACTGCTGATACACCGCGTTCCAGATAGCATTGATGACTTCACTTATGATGATTTCGAAATTACCGAATATACGGCGCAGGCGCATATCGCCGCGCCAATAGCTGTTTAGGGCCGCCGGATGACCAGCAAAACTGAAATGATTGCCGTCGTTGCCATGGCGCAAAACCGTGTTATTGGCGACGGTGAAGGGCTGCTGTGGCATCTGCCGGATGATCTAAAAAGGGTGAAGGCGCTGACCATGGGTTGTCCTTTGATTATGGGGCGCAAGACTTGGGATTCCATTGGCAGGGCGCTTCCCGGACGGGCCAGCATTGTGTTAACGCGCGATCCTGAATGGCGGGCCGACGGCGCCATCGCCGTTGCCAATCTGGTTGAGGCTATTGCCGCCTCAAAAGACTGGATTAACGCCAACCCGGATGCGCGTGACACCATTATTCTGTTCGGCGGGGGACAGATTTATGAAATGGGGATGCCGGAATGCAACCGCATTGAACTGACGGTGGTTGAAATTGATGTCGATGGCGGGCCGGACGCGGCGCGGTTTCCAGTTCTAGATGACGATGAATGGTCACGGTCAGCTGTATCCCGCCACCCCGCCAGCCAAACTGTGCCGGGCTATCGCTATGAGACGTTAACCCGCAAGAATCCGATCCCAATCTAAGCCGGTTGGTATCTGGGCCAGTTGGTATCTGGGC
>JAACDV010000118.1 GCA_009936825.1 Bacteroidota bacterium
CGTCACCTCCGATCAGCAGGTTTTCGATCCCCGAACTGGAAAGCTTGCCGGTTGATATTCAGGCAATGCTGGCAGACGTATATGAAAAGGCCGGCTTCATTCCCAATGTTTATCTGACCTTAGCGCACCGTCCAGACGAGTTGCGCGCCTTTTTTGCCTATCATGACGCGCTGATGACGCGTGAATCCGGCCTCAGCAAGGCTGAAAAAGAGATGATTGTCATTGCGACCTCCGCACACAATGAGTGTCTTTATTGCATTATTTCGCATGGTGCCCTTTTGCGGATTTACAGCAAAAAGCCGATGCTGTCGGATCAGATTGCGGCGAATTACCGGAAAGCTGATATCACCGACCGGCAGAAGGCGATGCTGGATTTTGCAGTGAAAATCTGCAACCAGTCTTCACAAATTGATGATAGCGATTTTGCGATGCTATACGCGCACGGGTTTTCGGATGAGGATATCTGGGATATTGGCGGCATTTCGGCCTTTTTTGGGCTGAGCAACCGGATGGCAAACCTAACATCGATGCGCCCAAATGATGAATTTTATTCAATGGGGCGCCACCCTCGCGATAAATGACCAGAATCCACCCCGGTAAAATACATCGCCCCGGTAAAATACATCGCCCCGGTAAAATACATCGCCTATTCAAAATAAGTTGTGGCGCCTATCGAAATGCTGATGCGGCTGTCGCGGGGGCATGATTTTTCTGTCATCAATTGGCGAACCCAGCGTCGGCGCGCGGAGGCGTTTTCGCCAAGCTCACCTGCATCCTTCATTTCCTGTTTCAGCGCTTTACAGTCCAAATCCTCATCCCCCGGCGCAACAAGCAGGGGGCCATTATCGCTTGCACAGGCCGCAACACCCATTGCAAAGCCCAGCGCTATCAATGTCCCCATGGCCGTCCTCATGGCCGTCCCCATGGCCGTCCTCAATGCCGTCCCCATGGCCGTCCTCATGGTAGCGTTGCCAGTCTTTCGGTGATCAACTCAAAAAACCGGTCCGCGTTCAGATCGCCAGCGACGAGGGCATTATGCGGGCGCCCCGAGACCTGCCACCAGTCAATCACCGTCATTCCCATGGTCAGCTCGCTCCCCGTTTCAATTTCGACATTGCACTGCCGTCCTGAAAAAATTTCCGGCTCAGTCATCCATGCAATAGTGCAGGGATCATGCAGAGGCGCGCCGTCGCTGCCATATTTACTCTCATCAAAACGTTCAAAAAATTCCAGCATTTCGGCAACCGCCACGCCGGTTTTATTACCAAGATTGCGAAAGGCATTGGTGCGCTCGGTGTGGGTCAGCGCCTTATGCGTTACGTCCAGCGGCATCATCGTGATTGGCACGCCTGAATTGAATACAATTTCGGCGGCGTGCGGATCGACAAAAATGTTGAATTCGGCAGCCGGTGTGATGTTGCCACCCTCAAAATAACCGCCGCCCATCAGAACAATCTGGCGAATCCGCGAGATAATATCAGGCGCACGCCGCATCGCCATTGCAACATTGCTCAACGGGCCAATGGGGGCGATTGTAACGCTGTTTGCAGGCTCATTCCGCAGCGTTTGAATAATATAATCGACTGCATGCATATCCTGAAGCGGCGTTTCCGGTGGACCAAGAACAGGGCCGTCAAGGCCGGTACCGCCGTGAACATGTTCGGCTGTTACAAGATTACGAACCAGGGGCCGGTCAAGCCCGGCAAACACTTTTATATCCTGACGTCCTGCCAGATCGCAGATTTTACGCGCATTAACCTCGGTATGGGCCAGCGGCACATTGCCAGCAACCGCAGTAATACCCAGAAGATTAATCTGGGGGCTCGCTAGCGCCAGCAAAATGGCAACAGCATCATCCTGACCGGGGTCTGTATCAATGATTAGTGATTGTGGATCAGTCATAAAACCTCAACGGGGATTATCGAAGCGAATTTGCGGTTACGGCGAATGCGTCCAGCGCGGTTTCAATCCGGTCAAACATATTAATGATCTCGGTGTCTGAAATGATCAACGGCGGGCAGAATCCAATAATATCGCCCGGAAGCGCGCGTAAAATAACGCCTTCCTCTTGAATGCGTGCGACCGCCTGTGCGGCGATTTTCTGCTTTGGATCAAATTTATTTTTGAGGGCGGGATCAGCACTGAACTCAATCGCCCCGATCAGCCCAATGGATCTGCTATTGCCGATAAAATCAAAACGGTTCATACGCTGAATCCGTTCGGCAAAAAGGGGCGCGCGCGCATTGACCTGTCCGATGATATCACGCTCGATGATTAGCTGCTGGGCCCGCAAGGCTACCGCGGCACAAACCGGATGCGCCGAATAGGTATAGCCATGTCCAAAAATACCATGCTCGTCCGCCGCCTCGGCTAGGACAGTATAGATTTTGTCCGACATCAACACCGCCGAAATGGGAAGATAGGCAGAGGATAAAGCCTTGGCGCAGGTCAGCATATCAGGCCGCACATCCAGTGTTTCTGACCCCCACATCTTGCCGGTCCTGCCAAAGCCGCAAATCACTTCATCAGCAACGAGCAGAACATCATATTTTTGCAAAACCTTGCGGATTTCGGCGAAATACCCTTCGGGCGGAATGATCACCCCGCCAGCGCCCATCACAGGCTCGGCAAAAAGGGCTGCAACAGTATCGGGCCCTTCGGCGAGGATTAACTCTTCAAGATCTGCCGCGCACCGTTTGGCAAAATCGCGTTCGCTCTCCCCCTCAATTCCGCCATTATAGAAACACGGCGCGGTGGTGTGTTTAACAAAATCCAGCGGCAGGCCAAATCCGTCTTGCGCATAGGCCAGCGCGGTCATGCTGCCCGCCGCCATGGTGACCCCGTGATAGCCGCGCTGCCGACTGATAATCTTACGCTTTTGGGGCATTTTGCGCGCTGCCTGATAATACCAAATCATCTTGATCGCGGTGTCGTTGGCTTCAGACCCTGACGAACAGAAAAAAGCCTTGCTCATCTTCGCACCGTCGGCGGCGGGCGGCGAGATGGCGATCAGATGTTCAGCCAGATCGATTGCCGGTCCGACGGTCTTGCCAGCAAAGCTGTGATAAAAAGGCAGTTTGCTAAACTGGTCAACTGCCGCTTGTACCAATTCCGGCTCGGAAAACCCCAGCGAGGTACACCACAACCCGCTCATCCCCTCATAATAGCGCTTGCCACTTTCATCATGCACAAAAACACCATTGCCTGACGCCATAATATGCGGGCCAGTTTCGGCCAGCATGGCGGGGTTGGTGTAGGGGTGAAGATGAAATGCAATATCCCGGCTTGCCGGTGAATTGCCGGGAATATGCTGGTTGGCGTCATCGGGGGACATGCGTCTCTCCTGCTTCAAACTTCAATAAGGCGCCCGCGGCCTAGACATAACGGCTTAGATATATCGGCTTAGACGTGCTGGCCGCCATTCACATGTAATTCGGCCCCATTTATGTAGGCGGCGCTTTTATCGCACAGGAAAAAGATTGTCTCGGCGACTTCCTCTGATGTGCCAAGCCGGCCAAGTGGTATCGCCGGAAGCATGATTTCTGCGGTTCCGGGTGACAAAATCTCAGTCAGGATTTCGCCCGGCGCAATGGCATTGACGCGCACACCCAGCTTGCCAAAATCTGATGCCATTTCGCGGGTGAGGGCGCTAAGCGCGGCCTTCGAGGCGGCATAGGCGGTTCCGGCAAATTCGTGAACGCGGCTTCCTGCAATCGAGGTGATGTTAACCACCGTTCCCGGGCCGCGTTGCAGTGGGTCGATCAGCGCCTTTGCCAGCATTACCGGTGCGAAAACATTCACCTGAAACACTTCCTGCCAGACATCCAGTGACGTATTCAACGAGTTTAGCCGTTCAGCATTGCCGCCTTTTGGTGACATACCGGCATTATTGACCAACGCATGCAGCGGCGCTCCATCAAGTTTGGCCAGCAGCTTTTCAGCTGCGCGGGTAATTTCTTCGGGCGACTCCAGATTGATCTCAAGATGGTCTTGGCGTCCCGCATCCCAAGGGCACCCGCCCGGAACCGCATGACGCGAGCAGGTGATTACGCGCCAACCCGCCTCGGAAAATCGTTTTACAGTGGCATGACCGATACCGCGGCTTGCGCCGGTCAGCATGATGGTTTTCTGTGTGTCTTTCATCAGGACAGGCTAAACGATTTCGCGCGCCCTGCCAAGGCGGATCAAACCCTCATCCGGTTTCATCGAAACGGCTGAAATCTATAGATGCGCTAGCTATTGTCTGGCAATGGGGTGCTTTGGTGAGTGGAAAAATTGATCCGCCGGGGCCACCTCAATCAGCTCCCCCCGATCCAGCAGCAATACATCCTCGCCCAGTCGTTCCGCCTGCGCCCGATTATGCGTTGTCAGCATGATTGACGTACCGTTGGCATGCGCCTCGGTAATCATCGCCTCGATAAATTCGGTAGCCTCAAAATCGAGATGTGAGGTTGGCTCGTCAAGAAATAGAATATCCGGTTTTGCGGCAATCGCGCCGATCAGTGCCAGCTTTTGTTGCTCACCTCCGGATAGTGCCCGGGCAGGCGCGTCGATGCGTTCGGCCAGACCGGCCCGTCCCATCAGCTCCTCCAGCAATTTCCGGTCAATATCAGGGCAGATGAATTCCAGATGGTGGCGGGCTGACCGGCGCAGAATGATGGGCTTTTGAAAGACCATTTTCTGGCTCGCGCGGGGCGGCCCTTCAATCCTACCAGCTTCATACCCGATCAGCCCATGCAGACAGCTCAGAAACAGCGTTTTGCCAGCCCCGTTATGGCCCAGAAGTACAGTGATACGTCCAGACCGGATGGTGGTGCTGATATCATCCAGCAGCCGGACACCATTGCGGATCAGCGTCAGCCCCTGGACCGTCATAATTGCGTTTCCGCCTTCAGTTTCAGATTTAGACATCATGGCCATGCTTTCTGAAATTATGCCGCAGGAACTGGCTGGCGATATTCACCAGCAGGGCAACCAGCAGCAAAACCATTCCCAACGCCATCGCAAAAGCAAGATCACCCATCGAGGTGGCCAGCGCAATTGAAGTTGTCATCACGCGTGTTGAATGGCGAATATTTCCGCC
>JAACDV010000119.1 GCA_009936825.1 Bacteroidota bacterium
GCATGATACCTTCTAAGCAGGTTATACTTGCCAAGATGCGAGGATACTTCAAGGCGCGTATTTCCAAAAAATCCGCATTTCCGGTAAATTGCGGACAGCCTTTGAAAATAACCAATTAAGTGCAAGCGGTTTTACCCCCATTCAACAATTCAAAAAGAGGGCCCGGCCAGCTAACCGGCAGTATTCTCGGCAAGCCAGCGCTCCAGCATCTCCACCTGATCATCGCTGAACCAAAGCCCCAGCTTTGAACGCCGCCACAAAATATCCTCCGCCGTCACCGCCCATTCCCGGCGACGCAGCCATTCCACCTCGCGCGCATATAAGGTGCCACCAAAATACGTACCCAGCGCAGCAATGCTATCCGCCCCCCGCAACATCTCGAACGCATCCCGGCCATAGGCGCGGATCAAACGCGCTGCCCATTCCGCGGTTAAAAACGGGTGGCGATCAATCAGATCGATGCCAAGCTGCGGCTTTTCATCAAGTTCGAAATCCCCGCCGGGTAATGCTTCATCCGCGCTCCAATCCGGACCAGATTCGGGAAAATAAGGGCCCAGCTTTGCCATCACATGTTCGGCCAAACGGCGATAGGTGGTGATTTTGCCACCAAACACATTGACCAACGGCGCCTCGCCGTTGCGGTCCTCCAGCGTCAGCACATAATCACGCGTGGCCGCCGAGGCCGAATTCGCTTGATCATCATAAAGCGGGCGAACGCCCGCATAGCTGGCGACCACATCGGTTTGCGTAATCTCGGCGGCAAAAAACATATTCGCCGCAGCAATTAAATAATCGCGCTCTTCGGGGGTGCAGACCACTTTTCGAGGGTCGTCCTGATGGTCAATATCTGTGGTGCCAATTAAGGTAAAATCACGCTCATACGGAATTGCAAAAATAATTCGGCCATCGTCAAGCTGTAAAAAATAGGGCTGATCATGCTCAAACAGACGGCGGGTGATAATATGGCTTCCGCGAACAAGACGCAGCCCATGATGGTTGCCGCGTTCCATATCCCCACTCAACACGGCCTGCGCCCACGGACCAGCGGCGTTTACAATCGCCCGCGCATGAATAGTTTCAACAGCTGATTCTGGGCCCTGTTTCCGGATCATTATCTTCCAGAGATTTGCTGATCGCTCAGCACTGATAAACCGCGTCCGGGTGCGAATATCGGCGCCGTGCAGGGCCGCCGAACACGCATTCAGAACAACCAGCCGCGAATCCTCAACCCAGCAATCCGAATATTCAAAGGCATGAGCGAATTCTTCCTTTAGCGGCGCCCCAACCGGATGATTTTTGAGAGACAGCTTACGGCAGGCAGGCAGAATCTTGCGCCCGCCCAGATGATCATAGACGAACAACCCCATCCGCAACAGCCAAGCAGGGCGCCTTCCAGCCAGTCCCGGAACCCAGCGCAAAATCCGGCCCAATGATGAGCTGTCATTGGCAAAATGAAGACGGTCATTCACTGGCAGAACAAACCGTAGCGGCCATGAAATATGCGGCATCATCTTCAACAATGTTTCGCGCTCTTGCAGGGACTCACGAACCATCCGGAATTTAAAATATTCCAAATAACGCAAGCCGCCATGAAAGAGTTTTGTTGAGGCAGATGACGTCGCCTGCGCTAGATCCTGCGCCTCACACAGAATTACCGACAGCCCGCGACCCGCCGCGTCCCTCGCAACGCCGGTGCCGTTCACCCCGCCGCCAATGACAAAAACATCATAGATACCATCATGAGTCCTATCAGGAAATGCGTTCGGGCGGGTCATTTACGGTCCGATGAAATAATCTGCGTTCCGGCATCACGGGCCGCGTCGCAGAATTGGACTGATGGCATCCGGTCAGTCACGACATAATCGAGATCACCCACGCTGCAAATCCGGATCGGTGCCTGAAGCTGAAATTTACTGGAATCAGCAACCAGAATGCGAGTTCGCGCGTTCGCCAAAATGGCGCGGGCAACGTCTACCTCGCGGCTATCAAAATCCAAAATTGCACCATCATGATCCAGCGCCGATGCGCCGATCACCGCATAATCAACCTTATAGCGCTGAATACAATCCACCGCAGCACCGCCAACAACAGCCCCATCCTCAGCCCGCACCGTACCGCCAACCAGCACCAACTGCTTGCCCGAAACCCGCGACATTGCTTGCAGAATATTAAGATTATTGGTCAAAACCATCAGATTTTCATGTCCGTACAGAGCATTCGCTACTGCCTCTGTCGTGGTGCCGATGTTAAGCGCGACCGAACAATTATCCGTCACCAACTGCGCCGCCAGCCGGCCAATAACCTGCTTTTCGGCCTTCGCCAAATTGCGACGAGACTCATATTCGATATTGGCCACCGAAACCGAACGCCCTGCCCCGCCATGCGTTCGCCGCGCCAGCCCGCGATTACACAACACCGCCAGATCCCGCCTGATCTGTTGGCGCGTAACCCCGTATTCCTGTGACAGAGCGTCAACACCAACTTTACCTTCGGCCTGAATACGCAACAAAATGGATTGTTGCCGCGCCCCAAGATCAGGCGTTTTTGCTGGTTTAATTCTGTCAGCGGACAGCGGCTGGATAGGGTGTAAAGCAGATGGCGGCATGGTTATTTTGGGCCTGACTATCTCAGCATTTATGTTCATTTATATAGGTTTTGGAGTAAAAAATGTTCAAACGAACATTATTCTTATTAAAAAACGAGGTCGGAGTCCACTGGATTCCGCCTATAGGTGCCAGAAATTTTGTTGATTCTGTCGATGCGATGCGAACGCGCATCATTCTGCGTCCCCAGTTCGTCGATAGCGGTATAAGTTTCGTCGATCGCGGTATGAGTGCAGATGATTTTAGCTAGGCAACCTGCCTGCCAGCACACCAAACACCGCGGATAATCGGCCTGCCATCGATCACCGCAAAACGCAGTAAATCACCCCGCAAGCCAACCGCCAAGCTGCCGCGATCATCAAGCCCGGCCGCCCGTGCCGGTATTTCGGTAACCGAAGCAATTCCAGCAGCAAGATCATTCATCATCTGACCAAATTGCACCGCCGATTTCAACAATGACGCCGGCACATAATCCGAGCTGAGGATATGAAGAAACCCGTGCTTGACCAGATCAACCGCAGCCACATTACCTGAGTGCGAGCCGCCGCGAATAAGGTTGGGCGCGCCCATCATCACCGAAATTCCATTGTCATGGCACAGGCTAGCAGCCTCCATCGTCGTCGGAAATTCGGCGATACGTGTGCCAGTTTTTACAGCCAGATCCACATCTGCCGCGGTGGTATCATCATGGCTGGCGACAACGGCGTTGACCGCTTTAGCAAAATCCAGCGCCAGATCACGATGCCGGTCAGCATTCAACGCGCGAAGTTCGATCATTTCTCCATAGTGCCGTTTAATTTCTGCGTCACTCATGCCGTGTCTTGCTTTCAGAAACACGTCAAGTTTTGCGGGATCACGAAACTGACGCTGGCCCGGCGTATGGTCCATCAGGCTGACAATTCGAACCAATTGCATGTCTTGCATCGCGTCCAACTCATCCCCCAGCGTTTGTGAGCACAGCTCACAACGAAGGTGAATCTGATGATCAATACGAAGATGGTTTTTTGCGGCAAGCTCGGTGATAGCGCCCGCCGCTGCCACCGCATAAGGCTCTCGGCCCGGGCGAATATCAGCGGTGAGCGAGCCAATCCGCAGCGCGTCAAAAACGGTTGTGATACCGACGCTGGCAAGCTCACCATCATGAGCAAGCACGGCATCAATCTCTGGCTGCACCACGTTCGGACGCGGTCGTAAATGACGCTCCAGATTGTCGGTATGAAGCTCAATCATTCCAGGTGCCAGAAAATCACCCTCACAATCAATCGATCCTACAGCGCCATTAAAGCTATTCTGGCCACTATCGTTGATACCAGCAATCCAGCCATCAGAGATCAATAATTCGCCGGACACCACCCGGTCGCGGGCAATCAGACGCGCATTGGTAAAAACGGTATTTTCCATAATTTTGAACACCATCAGGAGACAACAGACAGGATTTTTGAGCTTCACTATACCTTGTTTTAAGCAGAATTTTAGCTGATAAAAATAGGGATGTCAGAACGAAAAATTTTCTGATAAAGCTGTTTATCAGGGACCTAGTGCAGGTGGTCAATCATGCCGGTTGAATTACGATTTTCCAATAACGGAAGAATCGATGTCGCAAGAATAACACCGAAAGAATAA
>JAACDV010000120.1 GCA_009936825.1 Bacteroidota bacterium
ACACCCCAATTTAAACACCCCAATTTAAACACCTAGATAGCGAGTTTTCAGATCGGGGTCGGCAAGCAAATCATCCGAATCGCCCTGCCATGCGACCTGCCCCTTGTCGAGGATGTAGTGATAATCCCCTAGCTTGGCGAGCGCCGAGATGTTTTTATCGACGACAAGGATTGACTGGCCCGTCTGCTTTAACGCCGACAGACAGCTCCAAATCTGTTCCCGGATAATGGGGGCCAGCCCTTCGGTTGCCTCATCAAGAATCAGCAGGCGCGGATTGGTCATCAGCGCGCGTCCGATTGCCAGCATCTGCTGCTCACCGCCGGAAAGCTGACCACCGGAATTATCCAGTCGCTCGCTCAGCCGTGGAAACAAATCCAACACTTTATCGATGGTCCATTCATCTTGTCCGCTTTCGCGCGGCGGCAGATAAAATGTCGTTAGGTTCTCGCGCACTGACAGGTTCGGGAAAATCTGCCGCCCTTCGGGAACCAGCCCGATACCCGAATGAGCAATTTCAAAGGGCGTTACATTTCGCGCGGTAACGCCAAACCGGTTTATCTGACCACCACTTGGCATCAACTGGCCCATGATGGTGCGGATCGTTGTCGATTTACCCATCCCGTTACGCCCCATCAACGAAACACATTGCCCTGCGTCAACACGAAGATTGATCCCGAACAGTACCTGCCCCACACCATAACCGGCTTCGACTTGTGACATTTCGAGGATCATTCCTCGCTCCCTAGATAGGCTTCACGAACTTTTGGATTTTGGCTAATCTCAACGGGTGATCCTGATGCAATTACCGCACCTTCAACCAACACACTGATCCGCCCGGCTAGCTTGAAAACAACGTCCATATCATGCTCGATCAGTAAAATTGACGTTTGCTCTTGGAAACCGGCAATAACATCGGTCATGAATATAGTATCTTCGGGGCTAGCACCGGCCATTGGTTCATCGAGCAATACCAGCGACGGGCGTAGCGCCAGCGCCAGCGCAAGTTCCAGAAGGCGGCGCTCACCATGCGCCAGATCCGCAACTTTGCGGTTCGCCATATCCTCCATCCCGACCCGGCGTAGGATTACCATCCCGCCCTCGACCAGCTTAGGATCGGAAAAGGCCGGCGTGAAAAAGCGGAACTGAGCGCCCGAATGAGAAATCTCGGCGATGATTGCATTTTCCAGCACACTGAAATCCATCAACACGTTGCTGATCTGAAACGATCTGCCAATGCCAAGATGCGCGCGCTCAGATACCGAAGCATTGGTAACATTAACCCCATTCAAAAAAACAGCGCCGGAATCAGGAGCAAGATTACCAAAAATTTGCCCGATCAGCGTGGTTTTGCCTGCACCGTTTGGCCCGATCAGCGCATGAATTTCACCGCGCCGCACCTCTAGCGAGACATTATCAGTGGCCTTGAGCGCACCAAAATTCTTGGTCAGCCCGCGAAGTTCAAGAGCAAGATCTGTCATGTCCGACTCCTTTTCATGATCCCCGCAAACCGCCGCGAAACAACCCCCATCAGCCCGCCTTGGCCAAACAGCACAACAGCGATCAGAATCGGACCAAAAACCACCATCCAATTTTCCGCAATGGACGGAAATACCGCATGCAATATTTCAGGGAGAAATTCTTCCAGCAGCAAAAAGGCCACCGCCCCCAAAAGCGGTCCGGCAAGATATGTTAGCCCGCCCAGAATGATGATGATCATCAACTCCCCTGAGCGCGTCCAATGCATGATGTCAGGCGAGACGAATTCCTGCCATGACGCAAACAACACACCCGATACACCGCAAATCATCGCCGAGATAACATAAGCCGTAATCTTAAAATGAAGAGGGGCTAAGCCCATCGCCTCAACCCGGCTTTCATTCGATTTAATGGCTTGCAAAATCACCCCAAAGCGCGACCGGATGAACAGTGCCAAAATAATGCAAACCACCGTCAACACTGCAAAAATCAGATAATAGAGCCGCAGCGGTTCATATAGGTCGATCACAACAAATTCTGAGCGATCCATAATCATCCCATCGTCGCCGCCGAACTGTTCAAGACCAACGAAGAAAAAATACAGCATCTGCGCAAAGGCCAGCGTGATCATGATGAAATAAATGCCGCTGGTACGAAGCGCTAAAAATCCGATAATCACCCCAAGCCCGCCGCAAACCGCCACGGCCAGAAGTATCTGAACCCACCCATTGTCCAAGCCGTAATACTGGCCAATACCCGCGCAATAGGCACCGATACCAATGAATGCCGCATGACCAAAGGAAATCATCCCGCCAAAGCCCAGTACCAAATTCAACCCCATCGCCGCCATTCCCAGCAACATGATGCGCATCATCACATCGTTCCAGAAAGGCAAATCATAAACCGAGGTAAAAACCGGAAAGACCGCAAAGCAAGCTAGAATCACCCACAATGTCGGAAATTTTTTCAGCGTGTCTAGCAACATCTGATTATGATCCTTTCGGCGGGAATAGGCCCTTTGGGCGGAACACCAAAACCACAGCCATCAGGATATAAACACTCATCGAGGCGAGCGCTGGCCCTGCGGTATCAGCAGCTGCATTCCCCATAAATTCGCGCAGAATGACCGGCAACAAAACGCGCCCCATTGTATCGACAAGGCCAATGATTATGGCGGCGATAAACGCCCCGCGTACCGAGCCAATTCCACCAATTATAATCACCACCAGCGACAGGATCAGCAGCGGCTCACCCATCCCCGGTTCGACCGACGTCAACGGCCCAATCATCATTCCGGCAAGCCCTGCAAAGGTCGCCCCCGCCGCAAAAATAAAGCGGAACAAAATCTTGATATTGATGCCTAGTGCCGCCGCCATTTCAGGGTTGCTGGCACCTGCACGCACCATTGCGCCAACCCGTGTACGCGAAACAAACAGATGAATTGCCAGCGCACAAGCTAGCCCCACCGCAATAATCAACAGCCGGAATACCGGGTAAGGCGTATCGGGCAGAATCTCGACAAAGCCGGAAATCGATGGTGGAAAATTTGAAAACAACGCGGCCGGACCAAAGCCTATACGGATCAATTCATTAAAAAATAAGATCAAACCGAACGTAGCAAGCACCTGATCCATATGATCACGCCGGTAGAGATGCCTTATAATCAGCCATTCCAACAGATAACCGCTGGCAAAGGTAATCGGGATCGCCCCCAAAATACCTAGAAAAAAATTATCTGTGGCAATGGTGATCGCCGACGCAGCATAGGCCCCGATCATCACCTGCGAGCCATGCGCCAGAAAAACAAAATCCATAATGCCGAGAATCAATGTCAGCCCGGCAGCGATCAGAAACAGTGTAACGCCCGCCTGAAGACCGTTGAAAATCTGTTCTAATAAGAGCGTGACTGTCATGGACTGGAAGAACCAAAATTAACCGATTAAAAAAGTTCAAAAAATAATGTTGGCACCACGATGGATGCCAACATTCTGATTTTGAGGCCTATTAGAAGCTGCAATCTTTGGCGTAGGCATCGCCATGATTTTCAAAGACAGTCTCAATAATCTTTGTTGTCACCACTCCATCAGCATCTTTAACGGCTTCACGGAGATAAAAGTTCTGCACCGGGAAATTGTTGCTATTCATCTGCAAAGGCCCTCGGGTTGTTGGGATGTCCCCAGATGCCAGAACAGCACGCATTTTTTCAGCATCAGTGCTGCCCGACTTTCCAACCGCGTAATCGATTGCAAGCATGGTGTCATAAGCTTGAGCCGCATAGAACGAAGGATATCCGCCAAACTTCGCCTTATAATCAGCAACGAATTTCTTATTAACGGCGTTGTCTAGATCAGGCGACCATGTCTGTGTGCTAATCGTGCCAAGCGCGGAATCTTTAAGTGCTGGAAGCGAGACACCGTCTACAGAGAAAACTGTGTACAACTTACTGACTTCACTCATGCCAGCCTGTTCCCACTGCTTGATAAAGTTGATCCCCATTCCACCAGGCTGGAAGATGAATGTTGCTGGCGGCTTTGCCGCACGAAGCGTGGACAATTCAGCTTGGAAATCAGTTTGACCAAGCTTGGTGTAAACCTCGCCAACAATCTCACCGTCGTAAAAACGCTTGAAACCGGAAAGCATATCTTTGCCAGCCTGATAGTTTGGTGCAAGCAGATAAGCCGCCTTCACACCAGCATTTTTCATGTACTCACCCATTGCCTCAGGTGTCTGGTCATTCTGCCAAGACATCGAAACAAAATTCGGGTGGCATTCGCCGCCAGCGATTGGCGATGGACCAGCGTTCGAGCTAATCAAAAGCGTGTCTGCGCGTGTTACTTGCTTGTGAACCGCCATCAATAGATTTGACCAAATAATACCCGCAACAACATCAACCTTATCGCTCTTGATAAGACGGTTTACCAACTGTTTGGCAACATCGGGCTTGCGCTGATCATCGGCAAAGATAATCTCTGCGTCCATCCCGCCAAGCTTGCCGCCCATATGCTCCATGGCAAGATCGACAGCATTTTTCATCTGCGCTCCAATAACGCCGCCGCCACCTGTAAGAGTGGTCATATAACCAACCTTAACAGTATCTGCGAAAGCGGCACTAGAACCCGCAGCAAGTGCCGCAGACATCGCTGCAGCAATCAATTTGGTTTTCATTTTTTAACTCTCCCAAAAATTTCTCTTAGTGTGAACCACCTAAACACACTCTTGAATGTTCTGTAAACAACGCTATCAGGCAATTTGCCGCTAGTTTGAAGGTTTCAATTTGAAACGCTGAATTTTGCCGGTCTGCGTCTTTGGCAGGTCATCCGCAAAGATCACCGAACGCGGATATTTGTTCGGAGCGATCGTTGCTTTAACATGGTCTTGCAACTCTTTGATCAGCGAGTCGCCTGGTGTTGACCCGCCGCGAAGAACGACATGCGCCTGCACAATGGCACCGCGATCTTCGTCGGGAACGCCAATCACCGCGCATTCAGCAACCGCGCTGTGCGAGAGCAGCGCCGCCTCAACTTCTGGCCCGGCGATATTATATCCCGACGAGATAATCATATCGTCATTGCGTGCGGCAAAACGAAAATACCCATCCGCGTCCTGCGAAAAGCTATCGCCGGTAATGTTCCACCCATCGACCACATATTCGCTCTGCCGCTCACCACCAAGATACCGGCATCCCGTTGGCCCGCGAACCGCCAGCCGGCCAATCTCGCCAACCCCGACTTGCTTGCCGTCAGGGCCAACCACCTGCGCCTCATATCCGGCAACGGGCCGCCCCGTGCTGGCCGGAGCATGGTCATCAAAACGGTTGCTGATGAAAATATGTAAAAGCTCGGTGGCACCAATACCGTCTAGCATCGGCTTACCGGTTTTTTCGATCCAGTCATTATAGACTGGCGCAGGCAATGTCTCACCGGCCGAAACGGCAGCGCGAAGCGAGGATAAATCAGCCCCCTGATCCATTGCTGATAACATCACCCGATACGCCGTCGGCGCGGTAAAGCAAACCGTCGCCCGGTATTGTTCGATCATTTCAATCAGATTTGGTGGCGCCGCATTTTCCAGCAAAATTGCCGCCGCTCCGAAGCGCAGCGGAAACACCGCCAGACCCCCAAGACCAAAGGTAAAGGCAAGCGGCGGCGAGCCGATAAAGATATCTTTGGGCGTAACGCCAAGCACTTCGCTGGCATAGCCATCAGCAATAATCAAAAGATCGCGGTGGAAATGCATAGTGCCTTTTGGCTCGCCAGTAGACCCCGACGTAAATCCGATCAGCGCCACATCGTCGTTCGATGTTTGCACCGCGTCATAATGAACCGGCTTATCCAATGCCAACCGGTCAAGCTCGGCATCATGACTTGCAGTGCCATCAAACCCGACAACAGTTTTGAGAAACGGGCTATTCTTGGCACAGATGGTCAGCTCATCCATCAGCCGAGTATCGCATAGTGCATAGGAAATTTCGGCCTTCTCAACATATTTGGCCAGCTCACCAGCCCGCAGCAGCGGCATCGTATTGACAACAACAGCACCGATTTTTGTTGCGGCCAGCCAGCAGGCAACCATCGCCGGATTATTGGCCGAGCGGATTAGCACACGCGCCCCCGGCTTAATACCAAGATCATCAACCAGCGCATTTGCCAGACGGTTCGTCCAGTCGGAGAGTTCTTTATAGGTGCGCCGCCGCCCGTTGCCGATCAGCGCCACATGATCACCGAAGCCTTTTTCAACCATGGCATCAGTGAGTTCAACACCGACATTCAGCCGGTCTTCATAGGCAAATTTATCAAGCAAAAAGTCAGGCCATAGCGATACATCTGGTAGATTATCACGCGCAAAGCTATCTATATGGGCAGAAGTAAGCACCTAAAAATTCCTTTCCACGGTTGAAAGTTATTCCAAGAATTTAGGTCGCCAGAACCGCTGTCGCTTCAATTTCGATGCGCGCATCATCTTCGACCAGTGCCGAAATTACCACCATCGTCATCGCCGGAAAATGATACCCCATCACCTCGCGGTAGGCAGCGCCAACCTGACGCTGGTTCGCGACATAATCCTGCTTGTCGGTAACATACCAGGTCAGACGGGCAATATCGGATGCTGTTCCGCCGGCGGCCTCAACCACATCCAGAATATTACGAAGGCATTGCTTCATCTGGCCGATGAAATCATGGTGCTCGAAAACCTGCTCGGTGTTCCAGCCGATTTGACCGCCAACACACAGAATGCGCCCCTCACCAATCAGTCCATTGGCGTATCCTTTTGGCGGTGCCCATCCTTCGGGCTGAACATTAATGATTGCCATTCGCGGCCTCCCCCTCATCTTACCTATACCTAAATCTAAACTACACCGTTAATCATCGGGCGTTTCGTTCACATAATCAACCAGAACAGCACGAATTTCGGGCGTCCATTGCAGCGATTTCATAGCGTCCAGATCGGTGTGAACAATCGCCGCCTGCCCCGCCAAAACTTCGCGCGGGCCAGCAAATGCGTGATAGTCAAAAGTCACACTCGACTTGCCAAGACGTGCCACCTGCAATGACCAATCCAGCTGATCGCCAAGACGCGCCGGAGATTTGAAATCGAGTTTCGCTGACACTGCCGGAATACCGCGGCGGTCAGTGGCGTGCATCTGGCTGAAGGGCCAGCCTACGACGTCACGGAAAAA
>JAACDV010000121.1 GCA_009936825.1 Bacteroidota bacterium
GCGTCCCTTTCGGCAATCGCCCGCGATAGGTGATCAGCAATCTTGCTGGCCGTCATCATTGCCCTATATCTCCCTTGCCCGATTGATCTCACACATAGGGATCAATCCAGGCATGGTCTGGCGATTCGGCCAAAGCGTCACTTTGGCTAGGTCCCATCGTCCCCGCCTTATAGAGATGCAAAACATGTTCATTGCCAGCTGCAATTAACGGATCGATTATATCCCATGCCGCCAAAACCTCATCAAGGCGCATGAATAGCGTCTGATTTCCCCGCGCAATATCCATCAACAAACGCTCATAGGCGTCCGGCAGGCGTTGGTCAAAAGTCTTGTCAAAAGACAGGTTTAACTCTGATGGAAATAGCCGCATCCCCCCAGGACCCGGTTCCTTGCTGGTCAATTATAGCCTTAACCCTTCATGCGGTTGAAGGCGAATAATCAGGCGGTTTGGCGCTCCTGACTTGGCTTTGCTGTCCGGCTTGTTAAAAATATCATGTGGCCGCGATTTAGAGGTTATCACAATCTCGCTTGCCCGCTGTGCCATACGTTTGCCAGTGCGCAGATAAAAAGGTACACCCGCCCAACGCCAATTTTCGATGGTCAGTTTCAAAGCGACATAGGTCTCGGTGTCCGAACGGTCGCCAAGTTCATCGAGATAGCCATCCACCGACTTGCCGTCGATTTTGCCGGCATCATATTGCCCCCGAACAAGGTTAACAGGGGCTATTGGCCCAATCGCCCGTAAAACGCGCAGCTTTTCGTCACGCACCTGATCGGCGCTAAAATAGGCAGGCGGCTCCATGCCAACAAGACAAACAAGCTGAAACAGGTGGTTCTGCACCATATCGCGCAAGGCCCCATATTGGTCATAATATGACGCGCGGCCATTGACCCCGATTGATTCGGCCACGGTGATTTGAACATGGTCAATTGCATGATTGCCCCATTGTGATTCGAAAATCGTATTGGCAAAACGCAACGCCATCAGATTTTGGACAGTCTCTTTGCCAAGATAATGATCGATCCGGTAAATTTGCGACTCATCAAAAAACTGCAGGATTACTGTATTGATCGCGCGTGCTGATTCGCCGTCTTTGCCAAGCGGTTGTTCCACCACCAGACGGCTTTGCGGTAGCGTTAGTTCATGCGTTGCCAGCGTTTCGCACGCCGCACCAAACAATGTGGGCGCGATTGCCAGATAGAAAATCAGGGGTCGTTTCGGCGATAGGCGACGTTTCACCAGTTCGGCAAGTTCAGCGCCGCCATTGCCAGTGGTAACGTCAAGCGCGACAATCCGGATTAGCGCAAGAAAGCCAAGCCATTTGTTGTCGCCATCAGTTGCGACAGCGATAGCATCAGCGCAAAATGGGCGAAGCTTGGTGGCAAATTCATCAATTGAGAATGGTGATCGCGCCGCCACAATAAGCCGAAATTCAGTGGTTATCTGACCATCAAGATACCGCCAGAACAAGGCTGGAAAAATTTTACGCAGCGCAAGATCACCCGTACCACCGATAATGATGTAATCACTATCGGGAATTTCGGCAGATTTTGGAATTAATTCGGAAATATTCATTTTGCTTTTCAATTTCTGTTCAGGTTTACGCGTTTTCGGTCAAATTGGTTTCTCAAAGTTCTGTTTGATACCGCCAAGGCGGATTACAGCCACTATGTTCACAATTGAACGCGGCGGCCTTGGCCGCTTTGGTCAAGGCGCTTTCCAGCGATGCAACATCGGTTGCACGCAGATCATCTGGCGTCATGCGACCGGTTTCAACAATCCAGCCAAGGATGCTGGCCATGAAGGTGTCGCCGGCACCAACTGTATCAATTATGGTTTGCGTTTTGGCTGCTGCTATATGGATGTCACCAGCCTCAACAAAGCCGCGCGCGCCATCTGATCCAAGCGTTAAAATAAACAAAGCGGCGTTGCATTGCGCGCGGCATTCAGCCAGTGCCACGTCCAATGGCCGATCAGGATATAACCAGGTCAAATCTTCATCACTTAGCTTTATGATGTCGGCATTGCGCATCAAATGGCCAAGGCGATCAATATATTGCTTGCGGTCATTTATCAACGCTGGCCGCACATTCGGATCAAGTGAGGTGAGGATTTTATCCATCCGGCATCGGGCAAATTCCTGCTTCCAGACCTCGGCATCATCGCCATCGATGAGTGCCAGCCCGCCAACATGAAAAATCTTGGTGTTTTCTGGAAAGATGCGCGCCAGCATTGCCGCCGTTACCTGACGCTCGGCGGTTCCGTTGCGATGAAAGCTATAGGATGGAATACCGTCTGAATCGATTGTCACAACCGCAAGCGATGTCGGTTGATCAACACGCTCGGCGGCGATTGTCACATGGCTTTCAACAAGGCGGTCTGCCAAAAGGTCGCCAAAGCTGTCTTTGGAAATTGGTGACAGATAGGCAATTTCATATCCTTGCCGTCCAACCGCCATGGCAACATTGAACGGCCCTCCGCCCGCTGCCGCACGATAATGCAACGGGTCGTTTCCTGCCTGCTTTTGTGCGACAAGATCAATCAGGTTTTCCCCGCCGACAGCAATCATAATCCATACTCCAAATGAACCGGTAATTATCCGGCAATCAGTCAGTAATTAGCCAGCACCCAATTTGCGGGTAACGCCTTTGCAAGAACCTGTTTTGCGTTCACCAGATCATTTGCATGCGCTCGCTCTCTTGCCTTATCTTCAGCCATGCCCTGATCCAGCCAGCGCCGGATCAAGCGTTGTTCCAAAACAGCTTCGGGCACATCAAGCCAAAGACTAGCATCCCATTTCGCGACCAAATCACGCCAGCCGGCCTGATCAAACAAAAGGTAATTTCCTTCAAACAGCAGCATTGTTGTGCCGTCAGGAACGCTGCCCCCATTCTCGATTGTGCAATCTTTATCGCGATCAAAAATGGGGAATTGAGTGGTTTCGCCGGCTTGTAGCTTTTCAATCAGGGCGTGAAATCCGGCAAGATTAAACGTTTCAGGTGCCCCCTTAACCGACAAAAGTCCGCGCGCCATTAGGGTTTCATTATCAAGGTGAAACCCGTCCATTGGAATGATACAGCACGCCGCGTCAATCTGTTTGGCTAGTTCAACAGCCACGCTAGATTTTCCGCTGCCCGGCGCGCCAGCTATGGCCAGAATCGAAACGGTTTTTTTGGCTGAAAAATCTGCCCTCGCGAAATGAGCATTAATCTTTGCAGTCACCGCAGTTAACGCAGATTGATCTGAAGCTTTCTTCATTCCCATAACGATTTTATCTTGACCTCTGATTAGCTTTGTTAATCATCACGATTATATAACACTACCAAATTGAGCAAAGGCGTCACTACATGGAAATGTGGGCTGATTTTTTAGATCAAGGCTATAAAAACGTGTGCAGCTAAACTCGCCAGTTTA
>JAACDV010000122.1 GCA_009936825.1 Bacteroidota bacterium
CCGTCTGGGAGCCCGCCTAATAAAGTAATCCTAATCGCCTACTGCTCTTCAGGTGCCGGAAGGGCTGTGCGTTTACCGGGGAACGCCCGCGGTGTCGGTGGCTTGCACTCAACGACAATTTTCCCGTCCTTGACATCCACAATCGCCAGTCCACCGCTGGCTAGATCACCAAACAGCAACATGTCGGCAAGCGGCTTTTTGATATGCTCCTGCACCACGCGGGCCAGAGGGCGCGCGCCAAAGTTGCGATCATATCCACGCTCGGCAAGCCAGTCACTGGCTGCATCGGTCAGCTCAATCTCAACATTGCGTTCTGCCAACTGGGCATCAAGCTGCATGATGAACTTGTCGACCACTAGACGGATCACATCGCTGCCAAGCGGCGCAAACGGGATCACCGCATCAAGACGGTTGCGGAATTCCGGCGTGAACAGCTTTTCAATTGCTTCGGCATCGGCGCCGTCATTGGTATCGCGGTTAAAGCCGATTGCCTTTTTCGACAGTTCCTGCGCTCCGGCATTTGTCGTCATAATTAAGATGACATTGCGGAAATCCACGACCTTACCGTTATTATCGGTTAGCTTGCCGTGATCCATCACCTGCAACAAAATATTAAACAGGTCGGGATGCGCTTTTTCAATTTCGTCGAGAAGCAGCACTGCATGCGGGGTCTGATCAACAGCGTCAGTCAACAAACCACCCTGATCAAAACCAACATAGCCCGGAGGCGCACCGATTAGACGCGATACCGTGTGACGCTCCATATATTCGGACATATCAAAGCGCATCAGTTTGACGCCAAGCGCCTCGGCAAGCTGCTTGGCAGCCTCGGTCTTACCAACCCCCGTCGGACCGGAGCACAGGTAATTACCAACCGGCTTTTCAGGTTCACGAAGCCCGGCACGCGACAGTTTAATCGCCGATGCCAGCGCCGTGATAGCAACATCCTGACCAAAGACCAGTCGCTTCAGATCATCCTCCAACGATGCCAGCGCAACCTTATCATCGCGGCTAACATGCTTTGGCGGGATACGCGCCATAGTTGCGATTGTGGCCTCAATTTCCTTCTGGCCAACGGTCTGTTTACGGCGCGAAGGCGGTAGCAGTTGCTGCGCGGCAGCAGCTTCGTCAATCACATCAATAGCTTTGTCGGGAAGCTTGCGATCGTTGATGTAACGCGCCGACAGATCAACCGCTGTTTTCAATGCAGTGCTGGTGTAACGCACCTTGTGATGCTCTTCATAACGGCTTTTCAGGCCGGCGAGAATTTTGATGGTATCGGGGATTGTCGGCTCAACAACATCAATTTTCTGAAAGCGGCGAACCAGCGCACGATCCTTTTCAAAATGGCTACGATATTCTTTATAGGTCGTCGAACCGATACAGCGCAGCGTTCCTTCCTGAAGCGCAGGCTTTAGCAGGTTTGAGGCGTCCATCGCGCCCCCTGAAGTGGCGCCGGCACCAATCACAGTATGAATTTCATCAATGAATAGGATGGCATTTTCATCCTCGGAAATGGCTTTCATCACCGCCTTCAGCCGCTCCTCAAAATCGCCGCGATAGCGCGTACCAGCCAGCAATTGGCCCATATCGAGCGCATGGATAACGGCGTTGCTCAACACCTCGGGAACATCTCCATTATGAATACGCAGCGCCAGCCCCTCAGCGATGGCGGTTTTGCCAACCCCCGGATCACCGACATAAAGGGGATTATTCTTGGTTCGCCGACACAACACCTGAATTGTCCGATCGACCTCGCGGTCGCGTCCAATCAGCGGATCAATCCTGCCGGATGCGGCTTTTGCAATTAGATCAACGGCAAACTGGCTCAACGGATCAGAACCTTCAGCCTCGCCGCCCTCGCCCTCTTGGCCTTCTTGCGAGCTGCGGGCAACGTTGCCGCCAGATCCATGGCTAATATAGCTGACAGCATCAAGGCGGGTCATATTCATCGACTTCAGGAACCAGACAGCATGCGATTCACGCTCAGAGAAAATCGCAACAATGACATTTGCTCCCGTTGCCATTTCACGCCCCGAGGATTGTGTGTGAATGATTGAGCGTTGGATAACACGCTGGAATCCGGCGGTTGGTTGAACATCGGAAACACCGTTTTGGCTGACTATGGCTTCGAGTTCGGTTTCGATATAATCGACCAGCCGAGCGCGGAGCTCGTCAATATCGACATTGCATGCCGACAACACTTCCAGCGCATCGCTGTCTTCTGTCAGCGCCAACAGCAAATGTTCCAGCGTGGCGAATTCATGTGAACGTGATGTTGCATTGCTCATCGCGCGCCGCAGGGTATCTTCTAACTCTCGTGACAACATGGCGGCTATTCCTTTTCTATTTGCAACTGCAACGGATGTTCATTTTGGCGGGCGTAATCCATGACTTTGGTGGCCTTCGCTTCGGCAATCTCATAGCTGTAAACGCCGCAGATGCCGACGCCACGCTGATGCACGTTCAACATAATCGCGGTGGCTTCACCGTTGGATAGATTGAAAAAATTCTGCAGGACGTAAACAACGAATTCCATCGGCGTGTAATCATCATTCAGCATGATAACTTTGTACATTGACGGCTTTTTGGTGCGTGGGCGCGTTTCCAGCACAACCTGCGAATGCCCGCCGCCGCCA
>JAACDV010000017.1 GCA_009936825.1 Bacteroidota bacterium
ACTGATGTACAAACTGATGTACATATCGTGCCTGTTGACTTTGACAGGCTGCAACGTAACCTATTGATATTGCCTACACCGGATGTGGCATTGGTGCTGTAGCAAGGAACTCTCACTTCTCCTGGGCACCAAATTCCCTGTTTCACCTGCGATAACACGACTTGGTTCAATCAGCTAGATAACCACTGCTGAATTGGGCGGCCTGCATAACCAGAGCGGTGAGGCCATGGTGAGATGAATTATTCAGGATTCACTTGGTTCAGCGACCCACCAAACATTTCCAAAAGGGTCTTCAAATCCAGCCATCAGATCTCCGTGCGGTCGACGCATTGGCTGCATGACCCCAAAAGAATCATGACGAATAGCAAGATCATAGGTTTTTTGAACTGAGCCAACGTAGAGATGCATTTGTGATTTATTTGAAGGGTAATCACGGCCAGCTTCATTAAACATGATGACACTGTCATCTATTCTCAAGCGTCCATGCTGGACCGAGCCATCAGCGTAGTAATCAATTTTGACAAGCGATGCGTTGAACACATTTTTCATGTAATCAATGAATCTATTCGCACCTTCAACAGTAAAATAAGGCGTTAATCTGATTGAATTATTTATGGATGTGCCCATTAAATCTCCTGCTGCGGTGATTAGGATGACGGGTAATCGCGCATGAACACAAATTCCTGCGTGGTGGACTGATCCGGCTGATATTCGTAGCCACCAACGCCAAACCCCGTCAAGTCATCGGGCTTTTCCAACCGGTTCTGAACGATGTAACGCGCCATCGCTCCCCTTGCTTTTTTGGCAAAGAAACTGACAATTTTGGGCTTACCATCTTTATATTCCTTAAAGACTGGCGTGATAACCTGCGGCGCCAGTACGTTCAGATCAACAGCCCCGAAATATTCCTGAGAGGCGCAGTTAACCAGCACAACAGATTTAGTTTCTGCGGCCTGTGCGTTCAGCGCTTCGGATAGTTGAGAGACCCAATAATCATACAATGACGCCCCTTTTTTGGTCTTTAACCGGCTTCCCATTTCCAGACGATAAGGCTCAATCGCGTCCAGCGGGCGCAGCACACCATAAAGCCCTGACAAAATCCGCAAATGGCTTTGCGCCCATGCCATTTCATCCGTATCCAGCGACGCTGCTTCAAGGCCCTGATAGGTATCACCGGCGAAAGCCAGCGCAGCAGGCTTTTTTTCCTGCGAGCCAAACTCGGCGAAACGATCAACATTCAACTGGGCAAGATTTACACTTAACCCCATCAGCAATTGAAGATCACCGGTGCTTAGTTTACGCGCAACAGCAGCCAGCTCCTGAGCGTTTTCATAAAAAGCGGGCTCGGTTGATGCGACGCCATCCTCTGGCTGCATATTCAATTTTTTGGCGGGCGAGACAACAATCAACATAACACTCTCCTCTAAAAGCACCTTGATATAGCGCGTCAAAGGCAAAATACCACCTAACGCACCACCTGCAATGCCTATTTGGCACTATATGTAGGCATTTATCTGGGCATTCACATAGGGTCAATGCTGGGAACAGACCAATTTTTCTGCATACCGCGCCTTTTTACATTTATATTCGGCGTTCAAAAGCTGGGACGCGTGGCTGTTTTTGGCGGCGCGTTTGATTTGGGTTTTATTGCCAAGGATGGGAGGACCTGTCATCATGCCTCTGCGCAATGTTGGAATTTTTTTATGATGTCATCCCCTGATGAACTCACCCTTGATAATCGTCTGGCGATGCCGCAGGACTATGCAGAGCTTATCAATCTTCACCCACGGGACAGCTGGCAAGCGCACCGGCATTTTTCCGACCTGACCCGGTTTTGGCTGGAACGGCATGCAAGTTTTCGCCAAGTATTTGAAGAATTAACCCGTCTGTCGCAGGCCTATATCCAAGCGCCAGATGCGATGTTTGCCGCCAAAACCCATCGCTATACCAGCTTTATCCTGCAACAGCTGGAGGGGCATCACATGATCGAGGACCAGCATTACTTTCCAAAGATCAGTGTTCTGGATGAGCGTGCCAAACAAGGCTTTATCATGCTTGATCGCGACCATGACGCACTGCACAAAATAATCGAAGGTACGATTCCGATAACCAATGACGCACTGCGCGCGCTGCAGAATAGTGATACCGCGGGCGGGACTGATCCCACGGGCGGGCATGATGCGCGGGCCGAAGTCGAGACCTTGCTCACCTATCAAACCGAGTTCCAGCGCCAGCTTCTTCGCCACCTCAGCGATGAGGAAGACCTGGTCGTGCCAGTGATTCTGGAGCATGGATTTACCGGCTAATAAATCAATTCTGGTGGAGGATAAAGCTGATGAAGATCGCCCTAGTAGGAGGTGCAACCGGCATCGGCGCCGCAACACTGAAAGAACTCCGCGATCAGCGCCATGAGGTTCTGGTGTTAGATATTCAGCAGCCCGAAGCCGATATACAATGGATTCCGCTAGATCTTCTGGATCAGGCATCAATAACCGGGGCGCTGGCTGCGGCCGGGGATAAATTTGACGGACTTTGCTTTGTCGCGGGCATTCCCCCAAAAGCGGATAATGCCGCCGCGTGCCTGACAATCAACACCTTGGCGGCGTGCCATTTCATCACCGGTTTTTTGCCAAAGATGAATTCCGGAAGTGCCATTGTCACGGTAGCATCACGCGCCGGTCTTGGCTGGCAGGACAACACCGAAATGCTGGATGACCTGCTGTCCCGCACACACGGCAATAT
>JAACDV010000123.1 GCA_009936825.1 Bacteroidota bacterium
ACCCCATGGAAATCGGCGTTGGTGATGACCGGTGTGATGCATCTTGAACATCCTGCGATGCGGGCGGGATTTGCCTCACCTTTTGACTATGCCAAACAGACGCGCATTCTGATTGTGAATGATGTTGAGCGCGAACGTCCGCAAGCGACCGCAGCAGCGATGGCGGCTTTAATGAGCGCGGCTGGCGGCGGCGCACTGGGGTTGTTCACCGCAATCAGACGGCTTCGCGCAGCGCATCCCGAATTGAACCGCCGCCTTGAAGCCGAAGGCCTGCCCCTTTATGCCCAGCATGTTGACCGGATGAACTTACAAACATTGTTACAGATTTTCCGCGAGGAGCCGCATTCATGCCTGTTGGGGACCGATGCAGTGCGCGACGGCATTGATGTTCCAGGAGAGGCATTGCGGATGATTATTTTCGATCGAATGCCTTGGCCACGCGCCGATATTCTATTCAAGGCCCGCGCCGAATGGCAGGGCCGAGACGCATGGGTTGACCGCATAACAAGGCTGAAGTTGCGTCAGGCATTTGGCCGGTTAATCCGGCGTGCTGATGACCGCGGCGTGTTTGTGATGCTGGACAGCCGCCTGCCCACACGCCTGACCAGCGCCTTTCCCGAAGGCGCCCCGATTGAACGCGTCGGCCTTGCCGAAGCCATCGCCCGAAGCAAAGAATTTTTGAATCCAACCGAAGACCAAGGTGATTAATTTGGCATGCCGATTAGACTGGCATACCTATTAGAATGGCAAGGCTGGCAACTTTACCTGACGATCTTTGGCATTGTTGATGATGATGGGCATGACGCTGCGCCAGATTGCGCGCGATACGCTTGGCATCAAGCTATCTTATGGTGTTAAAGAACTCAGTGCCGTAGTCACGCCGCAATCAACAAAAAATCAAATCAGAATTGAGCGGGTTGAGGACTCCAAAAATCCTTATCAGTTTGCCGCCTAATAAAGTTTATCTGAAAAAATTACCCACAAGAGGGGGACAAAGAATTTGGTTCTGCGGGTTTTGCTCAAACATAGTGAGCCGCATGCAAAAGGCCGGAAGCATTGTGCCCCCGGCCTTATTTTTATGCTTGGGTATTTTTGAATTGGCTGGATTAGAAGCCCATTCCACCCATGCCGCCCATGCCGCCCATATCAGGGGCTGCAGGTGGGCCGCCTTCTTTTGACTCAGGCTTTTCAGCAACCATTGCCTCGGTGGTGATCAGCAATGAAGCAACCGATGCCGCGTTTTGCAACGATGAGCGAACAACCTTTGTTGGGTCGATCACACCAGCTTTTATCATATCGGTAAACACACCGTTGGCAGCGTCATAGCCTTCGGTATCGCTTTTGCCTTCCATCAGCTTGCCAACAATGACCGAGCCTTCGGCTCCGGCGTTATCAGCAATATTACGGGCCGGAGCCTGCAAAGCACGGCGAACAATTTCAACGCCGACTTCCTGATCACGGTTTGTTGGTTTGAGACTATCGAGTGACGAGATTGACTTAACCAGCGCAACACCGCCTCCAGCAACAATGCCTTCTTCAACGGCTGCGCGCGTGGCGTGCATCGCATCATCAACGCGGTCCTTGCGCTCTTTCACTTCAACCTCTGTAGCACCGCCAACGCGAATAACTGCAACACCGCCAGCAAGCTTTGCCAGACGCTCCTGAAGCTTTTCACGATCGTAATCGGAGGTGGTATCCTCAGCCTGCGCACGAATCTGCAAACACCGAGCTTCGATTTCGCTCTTGTCGCCGGTTCCGTCAACGATTGTTGTCTCGTCCTTGGTGATTTCAACACGCTTGGCTGAACCCAGCATGTCCAAAGTCACTGCATCTAGTGAGATGCCGACTTCCTCAGAAATAACCGAACCCTTGGTCAGAATTGCAATGTCTTCGAGCATCGCTTTACGGCGATCTCCAAAGCCAGGCGCCTTAACAGCGGCAACCTTCAGACCGCCACGAAGACGGTTCACAACCAATGTAGCCAATGCTTCGCCTTCGATGTCCTCACCGATGATCAGCAGCGGGCGACCAGACTGAACAACCTTTTCCAGAATCGGCAGCATGTCCTGTAAATTTGCGAGTTTTTTCTCGTGGAGAAGAATGTAGGGATCCTCCAGAGCTACACGCATTTTTTCAGCATCAGTTACGAAGTAAGGTGACAGATAACCGCGGTCAAACTGCATGCCCTCAACAACGTCCAACTCGGTGTCCAGGCTCTTGGCTTCTTCGACGGTGATCACACCTTCATTGCCAACACGCTCCATGGCTTCGGCAATCATCTTGCCGATTTCTTCTTCACCATTGGCCGAAATTGTACCAACCTGCGCAACCTCGTCTGAAGTTGAGATTTTCTGTGAACGCGCTTCGAGTGATTCAACAACAGCGTCAACTGCCATGTCGATACCGCGCTTCAGGTCCATCGGGTTCATGCCAGCAGCAACGGCGCGGGCGCCTTCCTGAGCAATCGACTGGGCCAGAACTGTAGCAGTAGTTGTACCGTCGCCAGCAACGTCGTTGGCTTTTGATGCAACTTCACGCACCATCTGTGCGCCCATGTTCTGGAACTTATCCTTCAGCTCGATATCTTTGGCGACAGTCACACCGTCTTTGGTGATGCGGGGTGCGCCGAATGATTTTTCGAGAACAACGTTACGGCCTTTTGGGCCCAGCGTTACTTTTACGGCATTGGCTAGAATATCGACGCCCTCAAGCATCCGAGTTCTGGCATCTGAGCCGAATTTGACTTCCTTAGCAGCCATTTTCTTTCATCCTTCTGTGTTTATTCAGTCAAGGTTTAAGCAGGTAAGATCCTGTGATCTTCCGCTGGAATATTCCGCATGACGGTCAGTCGATAATCCCCATGATGTCGGATTCTTTCATGATCAGATAATCCTGACCATCAACCTTGACTTCGGTACCAGACCATTTGCCAAACAGCACACTGTCTCCGGCTTTAACGTCGAGCGGCTGTACTTTACCTTGCTCGTCACGCGCACCAGAACCAACAGCAATGATTTTGCCTTCCATAGGCTTTTCTTTAGCGGTATCTGGAATGATGATTCCACCAGCGGTCTTCTCTTCTGATTCCATCCGCTGCACCAGCACACGATCGTGAAGTGGCCTGAATTTCATACCTTTCTCTCCTCCAGTTATATTTACAGTTAGGTGACCCCGAGGGTGTCCTAGGGACGAGTTTAGCACTCAGCAATGGCGAGTGCTAACACACACAACAGGTAATTGGGCGTGGCGGTCCATATTGTCAAGCGTAACCGGTAAAAATTTACGCTACGCCAAGCTTTTGTTGAAGCGATGAAGATGAGGTGGTGTATTGAAAACGCACCTTTTTGTCGGGATGAACGATGCCATGCGCAGCATGGGCCATCAGCGCGGCCTCATGAAAACCCGACAAGATCAATTTTAGCTTACCCGGATAATAGTTGATATCCCCGATAGCAAAGATTGATGGCTCAGAAGTCTCAAAGCGCTCGGTATCGACAGGGATGAGGTTTTCTTCAAGATTCAACCCGAAATTGGCAATCGGCCCTAGCTTCATCGTCAACCCGTAAAACGGCAACAGAACATCGGCCGGCAATTCATCCGGCGTATTTGATGAGTCGCTGCCGGCGCTCTGAACCAGAACGTTGCGCAATATGCCGTTTGAACCGTCAAGGCCTTTCAACTGGCCAATATGCAACTTGACCTTACCCGCCTCGACCAGCGCCCGCATTTTGGCAACAGTATCCGGCGCAGCACGAAAATCATCCCGGCGATGAACCAGCGTCACCGAGGCCGCGATATCAACAAGATTGACCGTCCAGTCCAACGCCGAATCACCACCACCGGCAATAACCAGATGCTTGCCGGACAATTTATCGCGTTGGCGCACCGCATATTGAACCGCGTCCGTAGCCTCAAAAACATCCAGATTTTCCAATGGTGGGCGCTTTGGCACAAACGATCCACCGCCCGCAGCGATCACAATCACCGGTGCATTCAAGCGAACATTCTCACTGGTAGTCAAAAGCCAGCTGCCATCATCCAGTTTTTCCAGCCCTTCGGCCATCTGGTCATAATGAAAAACAGGGTCAAAAGGGGCAATCTGTTCGAGCAGCCGGTCGGTCAATTCCTGACCCGTACAAACAGGCAAAGCCGGAATGTCATAGATCGGCTTTTCTGGATAAAGTTCGGCGCACTGCCCGCCGGCCCGATCAAGAATGTCAACCAAATGACAGCGCAGATCAAGAAGACCAAGCTCAAACACTGCGAATAGACCGCAAGGGCCGGCACCAATAATAATAACGTCTGTTTTGATCGTGTCGGACATAGTAAAACCCGTGCTGATGTTGCCGTTGGACGGTTGAGGACATTAACATTGCGCCACACAAGTGCAAGTCTGAAGTCCCGCTTTGGTCTGGCTGCGGCAATTGCGCCCGATTGCGCCTAGATGAGCAAGTTGCTATATCGCCATAGATAAGACCAAAACCCAAAGCAACAAGGTGAACCATTCCAATGATGTCATTTAATATGACAGCGAATGAAGGCAGGAGCCCCGCGCGCCTTCAATCCGAAAGCAACAATCTGGCCGAAAGCAACAATCTGGCCGAAAGTAACAATCTAGTCTTTTGGTGGCTGATCTGCATGGCAATGCTGGTGGCTGCAATGGTTGTCATTGGCGGCGTAACACGGCTAACCGGCAGCGGGCTATCAATGGTTGAATGGCGTCCATTGATGGGAACCTTGCCGCCACTTTCCGAGGCAGAATGGCAACGGGTTTACGCGCTATACATCGCCTCGCCGGAATATAATTCAATCAATTACGGGATGGATCTAGCCGGGTTCAAAACCATCTTTTTCTGGGAGTATTTTCATCGGCTCTGGGGCCGGTTGCTGGGCGTTGTCTTTGCTGTTCCCTTTTTCTGGATGATGCTAAGACGCCGCGTTCCCAGTGGGTTCGGTGGCCGTCTTTTTCTATTATTGGTCCTTGGTGGCTCGCAAGGTGTGATTGGCTGGTGGATGGTCAAATCAGGACTTTCCGCCGATGCCACCGTTTCCCAATATCGCCTAGCGACGCATCTTGGGATGGCGTTGCTGATTTTCTCACTGCTGATCTGGACCGCACTTGATATCCGGCATGGGCGGGCGGGCTGGCCGCGCGGTCATGCCGCCGCGACGCTTTTCATCGTCGCCCTAACTATTCTGGCAGGAGCGCTGGTTGCCGGAATGGATGCCGGGCTGCTGTATAATCATTATCCGATGATGGGTGACGGACTTGTTCCGGTTGAATATGGAGATGCTGGGCTGCTGGATGCGTTTGAAAATCCGGCATCGGCGCAATTCCACCATCGCTGGATTGCCGTTCTAGCTGTTCTGGCAGTTGTGGGGCTTAGCATCTTTGGCCGACGTTTTGCCGCCAGTCGCACCGCATCAACGCTGGCATTGGTGATGGTTGTCATCCAGTTCGGGCTGGGCATCACCGTGTTATTAAGCGGTGTTCCCGTCAATCTTGGAGCGATGCACCAGGGCGGCGCCGTGATCCTGCTGGGATCGTTGGTCTGGACAAGCCACCGCCTTTCCTGAGATAGCATTTACTCCAAGAGGGGGCTTTTGGGCTTCATTAGCCCTTTTTAGGAAGCGGTGCGCGTCTAATATGAAGTGCGTTCAGCGCTGCTTCATCAACCTCAGACGGTGCGGCCATCATTAGGTCTTCGGCCTTGCCATTCATCGGAAATAGGATGACCTCACGGATATTTGGCTCATCGGCAATCAGCATCACGATGCGGTCAATGCCGGGGGCAATTCCACCATGCGGCGGTGCGCCAAAGCGAAAGGCATTGATCATCGCCGGGAATTTTTCATCGACAACGCTGGGCGGATATCCGGCAATATCGAACGCCTTATACATCACATCGGGAAGGTGGTTCCGGATCGCCCCTGACGATAATTCAACCCCGTTACATACGAGATCATACTGCCACGCTTTGATCGTTAGCGGATCCTGTTCCTGCAGCGTTTTCAGCCCGCCTTGCGGCATTGAAAACGGGTTATGCGAGAAATCAATTTTGCCCGTTGCCTCATCCCGTTCAAACATCGGAAAATCAACAATCCACGCCATCTTAAAGACATTCGGGTCGATCAGCCCCTGCTCCTCACCAATACGCACGCGCGCACGTCCGGCAAGCGTTGCCGCAGCAGCTTCGTTGGAGCACGCAAAAAAGACAGCATCGCCGTCGCCAACACCACTTGCCAGACGAATTTCTTCAGCTTTGTCCGCACCCAGCGCCTTGGCCACAGGCCCGCGCGCCTCGCCGCCCTCACCATAGATAATATAGCCCATACCGGGGGCACCTTCGGACTGGGCCCAGCTGTTCATCCGGTCGGCAATCGCCCGACTACCGCATTTCGGGCCGGGAACAGCGCGAACCACCGCTCCCTTCTCAACAGCGTTGGCAAAGATAGAAAAACCGGAACCGCGGAACATCTCGGTAACGTCACAAATCTCGATCGGTATTCGCAAATCAGGCTTGTCATTGCCGTATTTCAGCATTGATTCCGCGAACGGTATCTTGACGAAATCCTGATCGACTTTCTTATCTGAAAATTCTTCGAAAACCCCTCGAATCACTGGCTCCACCGCGTCAAACACATCTTGCTGTTCGACAAAGCTCATCTCTAGGTCAAGCTGATAGAACTCGCCCGGGCTGCGGTCAGCGCGGCTGTCTTCATCCCGAAAACAGGGGGCAATCTGGAAATAGCGATCAAAGCCGGAGACCATCACCAACTGCTTAAACTGTTGCGGTGCTTGTGGCAGCGCATAAAATTTTCCCGGATGTAGGCGCGCCGGAACCAGAAAATCACGCGCTCCTTCGGGCGAAGATGCTGTCAGAATTGGTGTCTGAAACTCGGTGAAATCCTGCGCAATCATGCGATTGCGGATCGATTGGATGACCTTGGCACGAAGCATGATATTATCGTGTGGGCGCTGGCGACGAAGATCAAGATAACGATAACGCAGCCGTGTTTCCTCGCCCGAATCAGCGTCCGAATTGACCTGCAAGGGTAGGGTATCGGCAGCCGACTGAATGTCAAATGTCTCGATGCGAACCTCTACATGTCCGGTTGGCAAGCTGGCATTAATCGTCTCGTCGCTTCGCTTTAGAACCGTGCCGGTGATTGTCACCACGGACTCAAGCCGCGTTCCCTCAACCGAGGCAAACGTATCATCAGACGAGTCAACAACACATTGCGTCAGCCCGTAATGATCACGAAGGTCAACAAAAACCAACTGGCCATGGTCACGTTTGCGGTTGATCCAGCCCGAGAGGCGAACGGTCTGACCAACATGTGCTTGTGTTAGCTCGCCGCAGGAATGTGAGCGGTAGGCATGCATCTTAATAACTCCAGCTGGAATAAATCAGTGGGACACGGCAGCGTCCTAAAATCGGGCGCAGTATGCAAACATTGCCCCCTTTCTGCAACCAGCTAAATGCAAGCTGATACCTAGACAACACGGGATTTAGGGCCAATGCGGGATTTAGGTACACCTGCACACATTCGGGCGAACTAGCCGCGGCGACGGTTCCGGCGCTTGGACGATCTGGCATTGCCGTCCATTGAAGGCGGTGTTGGTAAATCTTTCCAGGCCATGCCCAGCGCTGCCTTGGCCGCATCCTCATCAAAGCTTCGCAGCGGCGTTTCAATCAGGGCACGCGACATCGCCGCAATATGGTCCGGTGTAGTACCACAGCACCCGCCGATAATCCGAATGCCAGCATCGCGCGCAAACAGGGCATATTGCGCCATCAGGTCGGGCGTGCCGTGATAGTGAATTTCACCTTCAACATAGGCCGGAATCCCGCAATTGCCTTTGGCAATCACCGAAATATCCGGGCCGGCTCCCGCAGCGCCCAGTTGGTCAATTCCGGGCATAATCCGGCGCACCGAATCCAGAATTTCTGCCGTACCAATACCGCAATTCGCACCAACATACCTTGCCCCGAAAGCCAAAGCCTGACGGGCGAAATCATCCGGCGTAACCCCCATCATAGAGCGGGCAGCGGTATCAAAGCTCATGCAGGCTGCAACCGGAAGACCGGTACTCTTGGCGGCATCAATGGCAGCCTCAACCTCTTCAAGCGAGGACATTGTTTCGATCCACAACAGATCTGCACCGCCCTTGGCAAGCGCTTCGGCTTGCTGCGTAAAAGCGGATTTGGCATCAGCGTAATTCAACGCACCCATCGGGGTAAACAACTCGCCCGTCGGCCCCATGGAACCGGCAACTACAACCTGCCTCCCGGTTCTGGAAAATCCTTTATCGGCGGCATCGCGGGCCAGCCTAGCCGCCGCCAAATTCACCTCGTGCACACGGTGTTGTTCATTATGAAGCTTTAACCGGAACGCCGTACCCCCAAAGGAATTGGTTAAAACCAACTGCGAGCCGGCATTGATGAAGTCCGAATGCAACCGCATGACATCTTCGCCGCGCTCGACATTCCACAATTCTGGCGGATAGCCAGTTTCCAACCCCGCACGAAAATAATTAGTGCCAGTTGCACCATCAGCAAGAATCCAGCCCTGTGCGGCAATGATTGCATCAATTTTTTCTGTCATCAGCCTTCAAACCTTCGCCAAATGAAGATTTTACGCACCATACCTCAATAAATACCGTAATAGCCTTAATAAACTGAAAGGAATGAAAGAATGGCGCCGTCCAGTTTCAGCGGCATCTTAATCTTGGTAGGGAGTATGATCACCCTGCCGTCAATCCTACCGACGCGTCAAACGACGTGTAGGACGGCGGCGAACCCCAGTCATTTCGGCGCGCCGGTCACGCAGTTTCGCCAAAAGCTTACCCTGCGCCTTTGAGGACATCGCGCCCCACGAGGCAATTTCATCACCGGTACGAAAACACCCAAGGCACTGGCCCGAAACCGGATCCAGTTGGCAGAGAGAAATACATGGTGACGGCAAAGGTGTGTCACCGGTTCCATGCGCCATTCCTATATACCCTTTATTCTTGGAGCTTAGTTTGCCATCCCGCCCCTTCCAAAAGCCGGAATCTGCGAGCCAATCAGATAGGAGCGATACTACATCCAGTCCTTAATTTCATCCGGCCATTAATAAGATAGCAGGATGCAGCAAAAGGCGGCTAATAGTGTTCAGGCCGCGACGCTTTCGCCGTCATCCTTGGTCATCGCAGTATCCAGTGCAATCAGGCCAGCGGCAAGATCATCTTTGGTAGCGACCGCAATTTTCCCGTCCACAACAACCGCTTCGCCTGCTGCTGGAGCTGTCAAAGTCACATCAACAAGTTCGAGAATCTGCGTTCCTTCATTCAGCGCAAGCACCGGCATTCCTTCGCGGGTAAAGGCACGCAGCAGCCGCTTGGCGTGAGCCTCACCGGTCAGCGTTGCGACATGGCGCTCGCCCGCAGGGATTATCAGCGCGTCATAATCGACGGCCAGCGTCGTTGAGAGTGTCGCATCAACCGGGTAAGACATGCCCCAACCAGTTCCATTCCAGGCGTTCGTCAGGCCAGCATCGCGCGAGACAACGCGCAGTTTCGCATTGACGGACATCATGGCTCGCTGAATAGCGATGAAAACGGCCTCATCAAATCCACTTGCTACCATAATAGCGATTGTGTTGCCTGAAAGATTGGAAAGCTGCATGTGGATACTCCTTGTAAGAATCACGTGTCAGAGTCAAAAACTGGTTCACTCATTCGGCTCGCTCGCACCCTGCCCGCGCATAGCTTTATAGTCATGGGGGCTAAATTTGTGGCGGCGATACCTAGCAGACCATTGCGCGTCCGTGAGGCGCCAGCCTACCGGCAGGTACAGCCCAATGGCGCTAATAAGTGCGGCTTGCGGGACCAGTCGAGCAGGATATAACCCCACTTGCCTGTGGGTTCAACCCTGTATCTCGATATTAGGACGCATATAGCCTAAATCTAAAACATCCGTAACAGGAATGAAGGGGCGACGATGCGTGATACCCCCGCGTTTTTCTATAGCTCCCCCGCGTTTTTCTATGGTGCTGGGGGTATAAATCGCCTTCGTGTTCAGATCAGCTGGCGTTAAAATCATCTTTGGTATCGATATCCCGGTGAATACTGGCATCGATCCAACTGATGCTATTCACCGCCGCTAGATTTTTAGCGAGAACTTTGCGTCCACCCATATCGCCACTCAACTCTTTTAGCTCGTCAAAAAATTCGCATCCCCACAATACCGGATTGCCGCGTTTACCCTCAAAAACCGGAAATGAAATCCGCATTTCATGATCACCAAGCCCACTATGATCGCGAATCATCTCAGCGACAAGATCGGGGGAAATATAGGGCATATCGCCCAGCGCAATTAACGCACCTGATACATCCTGCGCTAACGTCGCAACACCGCTGGCAACCGAGCCTGACTGCCCTTCGGCAAAATCCGGATTATGCACAAACTGGACAGCCAGACCGTCAAGCGCGGCGGCGATCTTATCGGGCTGATGGCCGGTGACGACAATCAGCTCAGAAATGCCCCCATCCAGCAGTGCTTGCGCTGCATGGCGTACCATCGGAACGCCGTCAATTTCAACCAGCAGCTTGTTCACATCCCCCATTCGCCGCGACATGCCAGCGGCTAGCAAAACGCCGCCAATAGCAATATTGTCGGGCTGACGACGTTCGACCATCTTGCGCGGTAACGGGCGTGACGCGATTTCCATCAGCAAGCCGCCGATCGCCATATCAGCAATTTCATCATCGCCAAGAGGAACTCCGGCAAGCACGAGTTGCAATACCCAGTCAAACCCGTTCAGCCGCGGCGAGCGCGCACATCCCGGCATACCGATCACTGGCATTTCGCCTAGATGCGCCGTCATCAAAAGATTACCCGGATCAGCCGGAAGTCCGAGCCGATCTATGCTTCCGCCTGCCGCACAAACGGCTGCTGGAACAACATCACGCCGATCACAAATGGCAGACGCCCCGCATATCAGAACCGCCTTTGCCCCATAGTCAATCGCCGCCGCAATCGCCGCCGTTACATCCTCTTGGCGATGAGCGACTACACGGCTGTCCACCAGCGCGCATCCCAGCTGATTCAACCGCTCCTTGGTCACTTTTTCAGTAGATGCCAGCAGCGATTTTTTCATCCCGTCAACCTGCGTCTGGATCAACGCAAAAGGGCGCGGCTTTAGATGGTGAAATCCGACAATCGGCGTGCTACCAGCGAACGCCAGAACTGCATTCACCGCCTGTCTTGGAACGCTGTAGGGAATGATCTTCAAGGTGGCGATCATATCACCTTCCTCGACCAGTTGATTGTGCTGAATGCAAGCCAGCGTTATGCCCTCATCGACCATATTAATGGCCTTTAGCCGCGCGCGATCAAACCGGACAATACCGCGCCCGTCAGCATAAATATTTACCCGTCCTGTTGCCGCCTCTGACAAGCGCAATCCTGACGGCATCAGCGCGCGCGCCAATTGGTTGGCAGCGCTGTCTTCATCAACATCATCTTGTTCCAGCTGAGCCGCAATCACTTCTGCGATACCTGCGCCGCAAAGCCGGTCGATATCAGTGCGCGTTAAATGCGTTCCCTTCCGGATACGCCCGTCGGGAAGGTAGACGCCATGCGCCAGAATCGCCCCTTCAGCTTTCGTGGTGGCCAGCGGTCCAAACTTCATCGCGGCAGACCCGGCTGGGTGCGTTCGACGGCAATCATTTGCGCCAGAATCGATACCGCTATTTCAGCAGGAGATTTTGCTCCGATATCTAAACCTGCGGGCCCATGAAGTCGCGCCAGATCATCGGTGGTGAACCCGGCCTCGGTCAGGCGTTCGCACCGCGCCGCATGTGTGCGCCGTGAGCCAAGACACCCGATGTAAAATGCAGGACTTTTCAGCGCCGATTGCAGACCCGGATCATCGATCTTTGGATCATGCGTCAGCGTTACAATGGCGGTCATTGAATCGGATCCAATTTCGGCAAGCGCCACATCCGGCCAGTTGGTTATGCATTTTATACTGCCAAACCTTTTGGAGGTGGTGAATAGCGCCCGCGGATCAATGATCACGACGTCATAGCCTGCCAGAGTCGCCATCGGCGCCAGAAACTGGGTGATGTGAACGCCGCCAACAACGACGAGGCGGCGCGGTGCCACCTCAACAAAATGAAAGCGCGCACCATCTTCGGACAAGCGCGACCCGCCCATATTTATTGCCCCTTCACCGGCGCCGCTTTTAGCATCTATGACCGCCCCCTTGGCCGCGTCAAATTCAATGTTTAGCGTTACCCGCATGGTGATATCATTGGCCATCACCGCCAATCTTTCCGCCGAAAGACCGCCCGCTGCCACCGGCGTCACCAAAACCGCAATTTTACCGCCACAGGACAACCCGACTTCCCAGGCCCGGGCATCGGCAACCCCAAAATCCAGTCGTTGACCAACCCCTGATTCAATACTTTCCAACGCCGCATCAATTACAGCCCCTTCAACACAGCCGCCCGAAACAGACCCTTCGATCTCCATATCTGCGCGCACAATCATTACGCTGCCAGCTGGACGCGGCGACGATCCCCATGTCTGCATGACAAAAGCTAGCGCGACCTTATGACCGGCCGCGGCCCAATCGGCAGCGCGTTGGATCAACGCCGCATTGGTAACGCCGGAGTCATTATCGGTGGAGTGGTGCGGCTCGCTTTTTGTTAAATCGCTCATAGTTGCTCTTTTTCATAGTATGTATTGTTTCTTAGGCTGGTCGTTTATAATAGGCCATCTGCTATTCCTAGCCTGCCAGCTAATCCAGTCTTTTTTAACGGCTCATTTTGAATATCATGCAATTGTTGCATCCATTGTGCCAGCGAACTATCGCGCCACCCCGATTTCAAATCTGAGGTGAGCAGCTCCGCCAACTGGGTAATCGAGTTTAGCGAATGCACCGGAACAAAGGAATCCACATGCGGGAGCATTTGTTGAATGCCGGTGCTACGCGGTTCAAACCCGTCAAAGCGAAGGAGCGGATTCAGCCAGATCAACTTGGCGCAGGATTTTTGCAACCTTTCCATCTGGGCAGCCAGCGCGCCATCGCTATCACGGTCCAAGCCATCGGTAATCAACAGAACAACGGCACCCTGCCCCAAAACGCGCCGTGACCATTCCTTGTTAAAAATACTAATCGCACTGGTTAGTCGCGTGCCACCCGACCAGTCCTGAACAAAAGTCGCAATGCTGGCAAGCGCGGCGTCAGGATCGCAGCCTTGCATCTGGCGCGTGATATTGGTCAGCCGCGTGCCAAACAAAAAACTGTGAACCCGCGCCCGGCGCTGGGTCAGTACATGAGTAAAGCGCAGCAATATTCGTGAATAATGTTCCATCGATCCAGAAATATCACAGATCACAATAACGGGACGCGGCTGGTGTTGGCGCGCCTCGGTGATGGGCAACGCTAGGCCGCCATGACGCGCCATCTGACGAAGTGTTCGCTTAAAGGATAACCGCCCGCCTGCATTTGTTCGGGAAAACCGGCGTGATGGGCGTGATGGGACCGGCAACACCAACCGATCGATGGCTCGCTCGGCTTCGGCAATTTCTGCCGCCGACATCATTTGAAAATCCATCGATTTTAGTTTTTCATCGTCCGAGCTGACAAGCGCTGCATCAATTTCGGCCGATTTCTCCTCATGGATATTTTCATCCTCACGGTCTTTTTGGGGCGGATCATCGGGCTGCATTGCCTCCTCAAGCCGCCGTAGGCTCCCCTCTTCATCCGGTTTTGGGGCCGCCTGACTACCCAGCGTTGGCAGCATCATCTCGCGCATTTTGCTGATTAAATCCGGGTTTCGCCAAAACAGCGCAAATGCCTGATCGAACACCAGCCGGTCTTCGGGGCGTTTGATCACGCAACTTGCCAGAGCATGATAGAATTCGCGTTGATCGCCGAGGTTGATTTCCGCCGCCGCATCAACGCAGTCCAACAAAGTTGCCGGACCAACGCGCATTCCCGTCCGACGAAGTAACCGCACAAAATGCGCAATATTTTCGGCAAGCTTTTCGCCGCGCAACGCCCCGTGTTGCCCCCGATCAGGGGGTAACCCAGATGGAAATATGTCAGATTCTGAGCGCGCTTCGGTCATTTGCGCTGATAGCCGGCAATTTCTGTCGCAACTTCGGACAGGATTCGCGCCGCCTCGCTGCCACGGATACGGGCAATGTCATCCTGATATTTCAGCAAAACGCCCATCGTCGAATCGGCCATTGTGGGATCAATGGCAACGCAATCAAGCTCGACTAGCGCCTGTGCCCAATCAATGGTCTCAGCAACACCAGGGGCCTTGAACAGATTGCTTTCGCGCAATTTATGAACAAACCGCACCACTTGAGCAGACAAATCCGCCCCGGCTTCGGGCGCTTTACGGTGCAAAATATCCAGTTCATCCGCCAGCGATGGATAATCAACCCAGTGATAAAAACAGCGCCGCTTTAGCGCGTCATGAATTTCCCGCGTGCGATTCGATGTTATGATCACAATCGGCGGCGTTTCGGCGGCAATAGTGCCAAATTCTGGAATTGTCATCTGCCAGTCGGACAGAATTTCAAGAAGATATGCCTCAAACGCTTCATCGGCGCGGTCCAGCTCGTCAATCAGCAAGATGGGCGCACCGCGATCATCGGGGCGAAGCGATTCTAGAAGCGGACGCTCAATCAGATTTTCGGCGGTAAATAGATCTGTGCTGTTCAGCTGGCCTTTCCCGGCACTTTGAATTTGCATCATCTGGTGGGCATAATTCCATTCATAAGCGGCGGCATTGATATCCAGCCCCTCATAGCATTGCAGCCTAATCAGACGGCGACCAAGCAAGTCCGCCAATGTCTTGGCAATTTCCGTTTTGCCAACACCTGCCTCACCTTCAAGGAAAAGAGGACGTGATTTACGCAGCGCAAGAAACAGGCTGACCCCCAACCCTTCTGACAAAACATAATTCTTTGCTTCCATAGATTTAGCCAGCGCAGCAACTGAAGAAGGCACTGTTATTGGTTTGGGCGCTGGTTTGGATGTAGGAGTCCTTGCCTATATTCTCTCTTTATCGCGACTCTACACCAACTAACCTGCATCACCGTTATTTTTGAGCTATTTTCGTTAAATATTCAGATGGTTCGGTAGGGCATCGCGAATTTGGTTACCGGTGCTACTCTATTCCCCAGAGTATTTAGTCGGTAGCTAAATATAACTTGATGAATTTTATTCTGGTAATCGAGTTTTATTCACTAGGGTTGCTAGTGATATTCATCTGAAATCGCAATAAACGATGTTTCGCCACCTATCTTTGGGCGTTTCGTGTAACTATACATGATTACACTAATTCTAAATAACAAGACGGGCCTAAATAACAAGACGGGCCTAAATAACAAGACGGGCCTAAATAACAAGACGGGCCCGAATCACAAAGACTGTGGTCATGGGCGTGCATCAATAAAGCCAATTGCGAGAGAAACTTTGCGCATTCTACTGAGAGGAAAAGAACGATGATCGTAAATCTTATACTAAACGGCAAAGCCGTCAGTGCCGATGTATCTGATAATACGCTTCTGGTCAGCTTTATCCGCGAGACGATGAGCATGACCGGAACCCATGTTGGCTGTGATACCAGCCAATGCGGCGCTTGCGTTGTCCATGTAAATGGCGAATCAGTGAAATCTTGCACGATGTTGGCCGCGATGGCCGAAGGCACAAATGTGACCACAATCGAAGGTATTGCCGACGGAGACACAATGCACCCGATGCAACAGGCATTTCATGAAAATCACGGCCTACAATGCGGCTTTTGCACCCCCGGAATGGTGATGAGCGCGATTGAGCTGGTAGAGAAAAACCCCAGTCCAAGCGAGGGCGAAATTCGCGAAGGTCTTGAAGGTAATATCTGCCGCTGTACCGGATACCATAATATCGTGAAATCAGTGCAGGCAGCTGCACAAACAATGGGAGGCAAGTGATGCCAGACGGACAAAATCCAAATGGTATCGGGGCTTCTGTCAAGCGGAAGGAAGATTTCCGTTTCCTGACAGGACAAGGCCGCTATACCGAAGATATTAACTGCCCCGGTCAGACCTATGCCTATATTCTGCGGTCTAACGAGGCCCATGCAAAAATTTCTGTAGACACCAGCGAGGCCAGCAAGGCCGACGGCGTTGTTGCGATTTTCACCGGCGAAGATATGCAGGTTGGCTCACTTCCCTGTGGCTGGCAGGTTGACTCAACCGATGGCACGCCAATGCGAGAGCCGGAACATCCCCCGCTTGCCAAAGGCGTTGTCCGGCATGTTGGCGACCAGATTGCCGTTATTATCGCCGAGACTCTGCAACAAGCAAAAGATGCCGCCGAGAGCGTTTCGGTCATATATGACAGACTTCCGGCAGTTGTTGATATGCACAACTCGCTGACCAATAAAACGCTGGTCCACAGCGATCTGGACAGCAATGTTGTCTATGATTGGGATATTGGCGACCCGGCTGAAATTGACGCAATAATCGCCGGTGCCCATCACGTTACCGAGATGAATATCCGCAATAACCGCCTGATCCCAAACCCGATGGAAACGCGGTCTGCCATTGGTGATTATGACAGCGCACACGATAGCTATACGCTGTATACGACGTCACAGAATCCGCATGTGATCCGGCTTTTGATAGGTGCCTTTGTTCTGTCGATTCCAGAGCATAAGCTTCGTGTTATCGCCCCTGATGTTGGCGGCGGTTTTGGCTCAAAAATCTATCATTACGCCGAAGAGGCGATCGTCACATGGGCGTCGCAAAAAATCCGCCGTCCAGTGAAATGGACGTCCGAGCGCAGTGATGCGTTTCTATCGGACGCACATGGCCGTGACCATATTACTAAGACCAAGCTAGCCTTGGATGCTGATGGTAAATTTCTGGCACTCAAAGTTGAACACTGGCCAATATGGGGGCTTATCTTTCGACCTTTGCGACCGCTGTTCCTACATATCTATATGCGACGTTGCTGGCTGGCGTTTATTCAACTCCGGCGATCCATTGCAATGTAAAGGCGCTTTTCACCAACACGGTTCCGGTTGATGCCTATCGGGGCGCAGGCCGGCCAGAGGCCGCCTATCTTTTAGAGCGGATTGTTGACCGCGCTGCGCGTGAAATGGGGATAAGTCAGGTTGAAATCCGGCGCAAAAACTTCATCCCGTCGGATGCGTTTCCCTATCAGACGCCCGTCGCCCTTCAATATGATTCGGGCGATTATCAAGCCACGCTAGATTCGGCGCTGAAGATGGCCGATGTTGACGGGTTTGAGGCACGGCGCGCCAAAGCGGCAAAACGCGGTAAGCTTCGCGGCATTGGCTATTCGACCTATGTTGAGGCGTGTGGCATTGCTCCTTCAGCGGTTGTTGGCTCGCTGGGTGCGCGCGCCGGTTTGTTTGAATGTGCCGAGGTTCGCGTTCACCCCACGGGATCAGTGACCATTTTCACCGGATCGCACAGCCATGGTCAGGGTCATGAGACAACTTTTGCTCAACTGGTTGTCGAGACGCTGGGCATTGATATCGACCAGATCGAGATCAGCCATGGTGACACTGGCAAAATTCCGTTTGGAATGGGAACCTACGGGTCGCGCTCGCTGGCTGTTGGCGGTGAGGCGATTATCCGAGCTATGGACAAGGTTGTCGCCAAGGCAACTAAGATCGCAGCGCACATCATGGAAGCATCTGAGGCAGATATCGTGTTTGAGAATGGCAGCTTTACCGTTGCTGGAACTGACAAAACGATGGCATTTGGCGAAATTGCACTGGCAGCCTATGTGCCTCATAATTTTCCACATGATGAGCTGGAGCCGGGTCTGGATGAAAAGGCTTTCTATGACCCAACCAACTTTACCTATCCGGGCGGTGCCCATATCTGTGAGGTGGAAATCGACCCCGAAACCGGCGTTGTAGACGTGATCAATATGACCGCGGTTGACGATGTTGGCCGGGTGGTCAATCCGATGATTGTTGACGGCCAAATTCATGGCGGGCTTGCCCAAGGGATCGGCCAAGCACTCATGGCAAACTGTGTCTATGATGATAAGGGCCAGCTGGTTACCGGCTCATACATGGATTACACGATGCCGCGCGCCGATGACCTGCCGAATTTTCAGGTTGGTCAACAATCAACTTTATGTACTCACAACACGCTAGGCGTAAAAGGCTGTGGCGAGGTTGGTGCGATTGGCTCACCTCCGGCGGTGATTAATGCCGTTGTTGATGCGCTGTTCGAACTTGGGGTTGATGATATCGCCATGCCGGCAACAGCTGAAACCGTCTAGCGCGCCATCCAAGCCGCTAAAACCAAGTCCGCCAAATAGAGGAGGTAGAAATGTACCATACCAACTACACACGCGCATCAGGCACCGCCGACGCCGTGGATAAGATGGCAGCAGGAGGCCAGCTTTTGGCTGGTGGCATGACCCTGATCCCAACAATGAAACAGCGGCTAGCCAGCCCTGACACACTCATAGATCTGGCAGATTGCGGACTTTCCGGAATTGAAGATACTGGCAGTGCTATTAAGATTGGCGCGATGACACGCCATGTCGAAGTGGCCGAGTCTGGCATCGTTCAAAAAGCAATCCCTGCCCTTGCTGCCCTTGCTGACGGCATTGGTGACCGTCAGGTTCGCAACCGCGGCACCATCGGCGGGTCGGTAGCGAATAATGATCCGTCGGCGTGCTATCCATCAGCCGTTCTGGGCCTTGGCGGCACCGTTCATACCAACCAGCGTGATATTGCCGCCTCCGATTTCTTCGTCGGAATGTTTGAAACCGCGCTGGATGAAGGGGAAATGATCACCGCAGTCAGCTTTCCCAAAACATCGAAAGCTGCCTATATCAAATTCTCCAACCCCGCTTCGCGTTATGCCATGGTTGGCGTTTTTGTTGCCAAAACCAGCGATGGCGTTCGCGTCGCAGTTACCGGCGCTGGAGGGGACGGGGTTTTCCGTCATGATGGTCTAGAAGCCGCGCTGAATAATAGTTTTAGCCCCGAGGCGCTTGACGGGGTTGCAATCGCCGATGACGATCTGATTAGCGATATTCATGCCTCATCTGACTATCGGGCGCATCTAATCCGGGAAATGGCAAAACGCGCCGTTGCGGCTTGCTGACTGAAAAACGCTTCCGAAGACATGTTCGGCGAGGGCATTTCAAATAATGACTTTTAAATAAAAGGGGCGGGGAAAATACCCCGCCTTTTTCAGTGTCGGTAAGCGTTTAATTGGATAACATAAGCCAGCGCAAAACACCCATAATACCAAAGCTCAACCTAAGCTTAAGCCAGAGCATGCTTAAACTATTGCTTTTGGTCTTTTTTGTCGCCATATAAACTGGAAATGGGCGGGTCTTTATTTGTCTCGCACCACTCTTTTCGACTTTAGAACCGGCAAGCCCTAACATCAGGGGCTCAAAGAGGTACGGCGATGACGCCCTACGATAATGGTAATGGAAATGCCAAGCCGACCACGGCCGGCAAAAAAGCCGATGCGCTAGCCGATAAAGTGGCGGGCAATGGTCATGCCGCGCAACCACGCCCGACCCGGATTGAGGCTGAGGCCGCCGTCGATGTGCTGCTGCGCTGGATTGGCGAGAATCCGGGGCGCGAAGGTTTGATTGGAACGCCGGGACGCGTCGTCCGCGCATGGGAAGAATTCTGCTCGGGCTATCATGATGATCCAGCATCCATTCTGAGCAGCACCTTTGAAGAGGTGGAAGGCTATGATGATATGGTGATGCTTCGCGAGATTCGTATGGAAAGCCATTGCGAGCATCACATGGTCCCTATTCTGGGCGTTGCGCATATTGCCTATTTGCCGGATCGCCGCGTTGTGGGCATTTCCAAGTTGGCGCGGGTTCTTGATAGTTTTTCCCGCCGCCTACAAACCCAAGAAACTTTGACCGCACAGGTAGCTGACTGCATCCAGAATGAGCTGCAGCCGCGCGGTGTTGCGGTGATGGTCGACGCGCAACATCAATGCATGACAACGCGCGGTGTTCGCAAACCTGACGTATCGATGGTGACCTCACGCTTTACCGGTGTTTTTGAGAGCGATCCTGATCTTCGCGCACGCTTTTTCAGTCAGGTCCAAACCCGCTGATACTAAATGGGCATCAACCTAATCTAACCCGCTCAAATTAGGCACGGCGCTTCAGAGAGAAAAACGCGAAAATCCTGTGACTGCCCGGTTAGATGGGATATGGTTCATAAGAGTAGGTGCTGATGCGGATGTCCGAGAAATGAATCTCTCGCCGGTCTTAAATATTCTTGGTTTGCTGACGACGATTCTCGCCGCGGCCATGCTAATTCCGATGTGTTTCGATATCTATTTCGGATCGCCCGATTGGCAGGTCTTTGCCCTATCTTCATTGCTGACAGCGTTTGTTGGAATTTCCGTCTGGCTGGCAACATCACAGCGCGGCGGCTTTGATCTGGGATTGCGTCAGGCGTTTTTGTTGACCAACGGATCATGGATCCTGATCGGGTTGTTTGGCGCACTGCCTTTCATGTTCAGCGAATTGCAGCTCAGCTTAACCGACGCGGTTTTTGAATCTGTTTCCGGCATCACCACAACCGGATCCACGGTTTTGCAACGAATCGAAGAGGCATCACCTGGCATCCTGATCTGGCGCGCGCTTTTGCAATGGCTAGGCGGCGTCGGCATTATCGTTATGGCAATGGCCGTTTTGCCGATGTTGTCAGTTGGCGGAATGCAGCTTTTCCGGACTGAATCTTATGACAGCGCTGATAAGGTGGTGCCGCGCGCGGCGCAACTGGCTGGTGGTATCGGGCTAGTTTACGCCTGCCTCACGGGATTGTGGGCGTTTATGCTATCTAGCGCCGGGATGAGCACGTTTGATGCCATCGCCCATGCTATGACCACCATTGCAACCGGCGGCTATTCAACCAAAACTGCATCTATTGCTGCCTTTGATTCGGTTGCAATCGAATGGATTATCATTTTCGGGATGATCGTCGGCAGCCTGCCCTTTGCGCATTATCTAGCGATGGTGCGTGGCGGCTGGAGACCGCTATTGCAGGATCCGCAGGTCCGCTGGTTTTTGGTCCTGCTTGGCGCGGTGATCGCATTCCTGATTTGGAATCTCAGCAACAATGGAATGCCGCTGGCGGTCGCCGTCCGGCAGGCCAGTTTCAACGCTGTCTCGATCATGACCGGCACCGGCTATGGCAGTGCCAATTTTTCAGCTTGGGGCGGATTTGCATCAACCCTGCTCTTGATCAGCATGTTTGTAGGAGGATGCGGAGGATCAACGACCTGCGGCATCAAAATGTTCCGCCTGCAAGTTCTGGCAACAACGGCGGGGGTTCAAATTGGCCGACTGCTGCGCCCGCACGCGGTAATTCTGGCCTATTATAACCGCCGTCCGGTATCGAACGAAGTCATGGATTCGGTGATGGGGTTTTTCTACCTCTACATCGTCTGTTTTGTTCTTCTTGCCATTCTGCTTGGTGCGCTGGGGCTGGATTTTATAACCGCGATTTCCGGCGCCGCAACATCGATCAGCAATGTCGGCCCCGGCCTTGGAAATTTGATTGGTGCAGAGGGTAATTTTGCCTCGCTGCCCAATGCCGCTAAATGGGCTATGGCCTTTGGCATGCTGCTCGGGCGGCTAGAGCTTTTCACTGTCCTGGTAATGTTGAGCCCTGGATTCTGGCGACGCTAACACCCCTAGGGTAGAATAATCCCTAAGGTAGAATGATGTTATCTAGTTTTTTGAGCTCGGCGCGTGCCTGTGCATCCAGCCCAACAAGGGCTGCCAAGAGACTGTCATTTACCGCGCGTTGAAGATCGTTCGCTGATGATGATTCAGGAATTGTTCTCGAATGTGACGAGGACAGCTTAACCATCGCCTGCGCTCCCCCAACGGGCTGAAGCCACATCAATCTTGCCTCAAATTCAACCCGGATACGGCTATCCTGCTGGTCAGTTAGCGCATTTTTCAGACCGGCTTTGCGCGGCAGATCAACCAATGTCACCGCGGCACGCTGAATATCGAGAGTAATGTCGCCGCTGCCACCGGCGGGGGTCAGCACCTTGGACGCCCATTGGGCAATAAAATTGCTTGGATAAGGCATTTGGCGATGCCCGATATAGGGCGCTTTCATCGGCATCTGCCAGTTTTCAATGATTACAAGTTGGCGTGCATTCAGGGTCATGGATTGATATATCGAGGCATCAACCGTGACTGGTTTTGGCGCCTCAGATGTCGTTTCGCAAGCACCAAGCATCAGCACGCCAAATAGGGGAGCTAAAAACCGTATTCCCAACAACTGGCGTCGCACAAGACCCAGCACTTGGCGTCGCATAAGA
>JAACDV010000124.1 GCA_009936825.1 Bacteroidota bacterium
CCGGCCTTAGGCGGTGCCTAGAAGGGCGGTCGCTCCCTCATCGCTCGAAGGCAGCAACTTCATTTCATTCGCCTTTTCACGCACTGCTTTTTGCAGCTTTTCGAAGGCGCGCACTTCAATCTGGCGAATACGCTCGCGGCTGATGCCAAATTCTGACGCTAGATCTTCAAGCGTAAGCGGCGGCTCTGACAGGCGGCGTGCCTGAAGAATACGCTGTTCCCGCGCATTTAGATCCTGCATGGCGGTAACCATCAGGTTTTTACGGGTAGAAAATTCTTCATGCTCAGCAAAGGTCGTTTCCTGATTTTCGCTGTCATCTTCCAGCCAGTCTTGCCATTCGCCGCTACCTTCGCCATCGCGGGATAGCGGGACATTCAACGACCGGTCATTTCCTGCCATCCGCTGGTTCATCGAAATGACCTCGGTCTCCGACACTGAAAGACGGGTAGAAATTTCGGTGACCTGTTCGGGTTTAAGGTCGCCATCTTCAATAGCCTGAATCTGGCCCTTAATGCGACGCAGGTTGAAAAACAGCTTTTTCTGACCGGCGGTGGTTCCAATTTTCACCAAAGACCATGACCGCAGGATATATTCCTGAATGGCGGCTTTGATCCACCACATTGCATAGGTGGCGAGCCGGAACCCCTTTTCGGGTTCAAACTTTTTGACCGCGTGCATCATGCCAAGATTGCCTTCTGAAATCAGGTCGGCAATGGGTAAGCCGTAGCCGCGATAACCCATGGCGATTTTGGCAACAAGACGCAAATGGCTGGTGACAAGCTGGTGTGCAGCTTCAACATCACCGCGCTCTTTCCACGCTTTTGCCAGCATATATTCCTGTTTTGGTTCCAGCATTGGAAACCGACGAATCTGTTCGAGATATCTCGACAGATTTCCATCAGGATTAATTGATGGGAGCATTGATTTTGTAACCGTCATCGGTAAGTCTCCAATCTTATGGACGTCGCGATAAGTAAAACGTCATAGTTTGGCTTTTGCTGTTATCGCAATAAAAGCACATGAATTCGGCAGGATTAAGACGGTTTTGCGCAAAACTGTTTTGCCGACCTCCCCATATCAGCAAATGTCATTTCCCAGATGCCAATACGTCAATCCCCATTATAGAGGATACTTACGGTTTTTCAAAATCGTGGCTTTTTCTTTATCATTGAATCTATGGACACAAATACCCAGACTTGGCGCAAGTTAGCGAATATTTACCGTCGTGGCCCTTTTATGGATGCCAGCTTCTATCACGCGGATCAGGTTGGCCATGTCGTCCGGAATGGCAGTTTCAAACGCCATCGGCTCGCCGCGCACCGGATGGGCGAAATTCAGCTGAGCGGCGTGCAACGCTTGCCGCCCAAAGGTGCGTATTTGCGCTAGAACTTCGCGTGAAACGGCGTCAGGCATCTGTCCACTCCGCGGGGCGCGCCCATACATGGCATCGCCAATAACCCCATGCCCCATATGCGCCATATGAACCCTGATCTGGTGCGTGCGCCCCGTCTCAAGGCGGCATTCCAGCAGGCTGGCAAAGGGTGGAAACTGTCGTAGTGATTGCCAGTTGGTCGCGGCAGAACGCCCATTTGGCATGACCGCCTGTTTTTTCCGATCACGATTTGATCTGCCGATTGGCTCGTCAACACGGCCTTCGCGGTCAATCATAGATCCCCAGACCAGTGCCTGATAGCGCCGGTCCAGATCGTGCGCGGCGAACATTTCGGTTAGCCTATGATGGGCAATTTCGGTTTTGGCGGCCAGCATTACGCCCGATGTGTCTTTGTCTAGGCGGTGGACAATTCCCGGGCGCATCACCCCGCCAATGCCGGTAAGGCTAGGCCCACAATGGTTAATCAGCGCGTTAACCAGCGTTCCATCGGGCTGTCCCGGTCCCGGATGGACAACCATCCCGACGGGTTTGTTAATAACAATCAGATGCTGGTCTTCAAACATGATATCCAAGGGAATATCCTGGCCGGCTGGCGTGGGATCACGGACCGGCGGCAGGGTCAGTACATAAACCGCATTGGCGCGCACATTTTGCGATGGATCCCCAACCACAACACCGTTTTGGGTCAATGCCCCTTCAAGAATAAGCGCTTTAAGGCGGGTGCGCGACAACGAGGACGCTTCCAGATTAGTCGTCAAATACCGATCCAGCCGGTCGGTTTCAACATCGTCCGGGGCAGTTATGCTAAGCTTGGTTGTCTGATCACTGGTCATGGGACGGCACCCTAGACTATAAACGCGTCAAACAACAGTTTTGATAGTCACGAAATTTGGCCTTACCGGTGATATATTTGGCGCTTTACTGGGGGTCTTGCATGGATGGGCGTAAAAGCTCTACACCAGACGTTGTAAAGACCTTTGCCCTTGCTTAAAGGGCGCCGGGCTTGGACATAGCTAATGAAGGAAACACCTATGAAAGATGATCAGTCTGATTCCACTCCGCCAGATTCGTCGCCGCCAGATTCTTCGCCGCCAGATTCCACTCCGCCAGATTCGGCACTAGATTCGCCGGAAACATCGGTGATTCTGCGGAATCTTGGCGCAATCAAGGCTGCGGCGATCATTATGGGTGTTTTGATCATTATTCTTCTTGCCTTGGTGATCGGCACCATCGCCTCGCGCCTGTCATCGATGAGTGCGCCGCCTGAGGCTGCCTCTATTTCCTTGCCGGCGGGGGCTGAATTGCAGTCCGCAGCAGCCGATGGTGATGGGCTGATTTTGTTGGTTAAAACGCCGCAAGGTCAAGAAATCTGGCGCGTTACGAATGAGGGAGTTAGGCGTTCGACGCTTAAAATATCAAGCCCATAACCCAGTTCCATGGCAAACTAAGAATATCATAAGTCGCCGAAACAAGCAGGTTTTCAAACGGAAGATAGGTAAGAGCCCTAATGTCATACCCCATGATAAGAGGCAGCAGATAAAAGCGAATGACGAACAGCCAAAATGCCAGATAAAGCGGTGCAACGCGTGCGATAACCCCACGCGGCGTGAGATGGCTAAGCGTGGCTATTAGCGGCATCAACATGGCGTTCAGCATCCGCATCAAGCGCATGGAGCTGTCTTCGCTCATAAAAATCGCCAAGAAAAACCGCAGAACCGCCGCCCACATAAAAATGCCAAGAGGTAAATCTAGCAGAATGCCAAGTGCAGGAACGCTATTGCTCAAACCGAACTCCCAGCCACCGAGTTAATCGGATAATACTTTAGGACTAGTTCTCAGCGATGCATAGCAAATTAATCACATGGCATGGGGTGACCAAGGGCGGCCATAGTCGTGCTTATCTGTGTTGCGGTATGATTGCAGGTTGAGATTGCCATCGCCAAAGGTTAGAAGATGGTCAGGGTCATTACATTTGATCGACCGCATTTTTTACGTCCTTCGTCTGACGCCTACTCTGCCAATAGCTATTTCGCAAATGTCGCACCGCATTCAGGATTAAAAAGGGAATAACATGTCAAGTCATCAGTATGTTTATGTGATGCACCGCCTGTCCAAAAGCTGGCCCGGCGGTAAAGAAGTTCTGAAAAATATCAGCCTGTCATTCATGCCAGGTGCCAAAATTGGTGTTTTAGGCCTGAATGGGTCGGGTAAATCCACTTTACTCAGGATCATGGCAGGTCTTGATGCTGACTTTAATGGCGAGGCATGGGCCGCTGACGGCATCAAGGTTGGATTTCTTGCCCAAGAGCCGGAGCTGGATGAAAGCATGGATGTGACCGGCAATGTTCTGTCGGGTATGGGTGAGGCCAAAGAGCTGATGGACCGGTTCAACGAGGTTAGCGCCCGCTTTGCCGAAGAATTGACCGATGATGAAATGAATGACGTCATCGCCGAGCAGGCCGACTTGCAGGAAAAGATTGATGCCATTGATGGCTGGGACCTTGAGCGCAAGGCCGAAATTGCCATGGATGCGCTTCGCGTTCCGCCAGGTAACAGTGATGTTAGCAAGCTGTCAGGCGGTGAAAAGCGCCGGGTCGCGCTTTGTAAATTGCTGCTTAGCGCACCCGATATGCTGCTGCTCGATGAGCCTACGAACCATCTGGACGCCGAATCAGTGGCTTGGTTGCAGCGCTTTCTCCATGATTTTCCGGGAACCGTTGTCACGATTACCCACGACCGTTATTTTCTTGATGAAGTCGCCGGATGGATACTGGAACTCGATCGTGGTGCAGGTATTCCCTATGAGGGGAATTATTCAGGCTGGCTGGAACAAAAGCACAAGCGGCTTGAACAGGAAGGCAAGGCCGATGATGCCCGCGTTAAATCGCTATCGCGTGAGCTTGACTGGGTGCGTGCTGCTCCAAAAGCGCGTCAGGCCAAATCAAAAGCGCGTATCAGCGCATATGAAAAGATGCTGGCCGAAGATAACCAGCGCCAAATTGACACCACAAAGATTCAGATTCCAGCCGGCCCGCGCCTTGGCGACGTGGTAATCAATGCTGAATCGCTGAGCAAGGGGTTTGCTGATCGTCTGTTGATTGACAATTTATCTTTCCGATTGCCGCCGGGCGGCATTGTCGGCGTAATCGGGCCAAACGGTGCTGGTAAGACAACGCTTTTCCGGATGATTACCGGCGGTGAGGCCGCTGATGGCGGTACCTTTACCGTTGGTGATACGGTCAAGCTTGGCTATGTCGATCAATCGCGTGATGATCTTGAAGATGGCAAATCTGTCTGGGAGGTTATTTCCGACGGGCTAGATGAAATTGAACTCGGCAAGCGGACAATGGCGTCGCGCGCCTATGTCGGCCAGTTTAATTTTAAGGGCGGGGATCAGCAAAAGCTGGTTGGCCAGCTATCGGGGGGTGAGCGCAACCGCGTGCATCTGGCACGAATGCTGAAAAGCGGGGCTAATCTGCTGCTGCTCGATGAGCCGACCAATGATCTTGATGTTGATACACTTCGCGCGCTGGAAGAGGCGCTGGAAGATTTTGCTGGTTGCGCGGTGGTTGTCAGCCACGACCGCTGGTTCCTTGACCGGATTGCGACGCACATTCTGGCCTTTGAAGGCGACAGTCATGTTGAATGGTTCGAAGGCAATTACGAGGCCTATGAAGCGGATAAAAAGCGCCGCCTTGGCGCCGAAGCCGATCGCCCAAGCCGAATTAAATATAAACCTATCTCTAGATAGAAGGGCCTATCTCTAAATAGCAGGGCCTATCACCAGATAGCAGGGCCTATCACCAGATAGCAGGGCCTATCTCTAGATAACAGGGCCTATCACCAGATAGCAGGACCTATCTCCAAAGGCGGTAAAAAATTATTCCGTGCGCTCGCGTATTAAATCTATCAGCGCGCTGAATTTACCTTTGTTACGGCGGATAACGGCAATGTTTTCCTGCTTTTGCGTATCCAGCAGGGACAGGTTTTCAATTTCAATATCGAATAGCTTGACC
>JAACDV010000125.1 GCA_009936825.1 Bacteroidota bacterium
AGTCCCTGAATACTAGCACCAACAGCGCCATGCTTAATAACCAGACTTCGGGCGTCTGTCATTCACGCGCCCCCTTCCTCGGTAAGCATAAAGTCAAATGTAGATTTATAGGTATATTAGGTTGTTTTAGCCTGTCGATACAATAGTATAGACCCATAGATATAGAAGAAGCGTTATTGCCCAAAAAATATTGCCCAAAAATAGTGCCCAAAAAATATAAATTATGGGGCTGCCCGACAAACCAAGAAGCCGCGCATAGCATGAAGATATCGGCAAAGTGAAAATATGGCCAAGATGAAGATTGGGACAAAATCCCCTAAGCCGGGGATCGGGGCAGGACCATTGGAAAAGCTGCAATCACGTCCGCGCGTAGATATTCTGCTGCCGTCAAAAGAGCGGTTCACAAAAACCAATGCCGGAGCCATTTCAGGCGTAGTTCGTGACCTGATTGAGGCAAGCCAGACGCCGGATTGTTTTAATGTAGTTGGTATGGCTGTGGACGCCCCCTTTTCCGGGATCAAATTTACCGGTCTGAAGCCGATCAGAAAATGGCTGTATGGAAGCAATATTGGCCTTGCCCGCGCCTATCTTCGCCGCCTTGATGGGGCATTTGATCAGACCCTTAATGAAACCTTTGATGAGACCCTTAATGAGTCTGGCCCCCCTGCCCTGATTGAAGTTCATAGCCGGTGTCATGTCGCCGCCTATATCAAGGCAAAGCGGCCTGATCTGAAAGTTGCGCTATATCTTCACAATGATCCGCGCGACATGAAGGGGGCACAAACTACGCAACAGCGCCTGGCGCTTTTACAGCAAATGAGCGCGATCATCTGTGTCAGCGACTATATTGTCAGATGCTTTCTTGACGGTCTGACGGTTGACAGCGCCCTTACCAAAAAGGTTCAAAGCGCCCGCAATGGCGCGGCGCGCTGGCTGACCTCACCCCCCGTTAAAAAGCCGATGATCCTGATTGCCGGGCGAATGGTTCCCGAAAAAGGCATTCTGGAATGTGCCACTGCCATTGCAACGGTGCTGGCGGACCGACCTGACTGGCGTGTTGTTGTGGCTGGCGCAAAGCGATTTGAGACCGCCGCCCCCGGCAGCTATGAAGCCGAAATTGGCCGCGCCCTTGCCCCGCTGGGAGAGCGCGCGCAAATGACCGGATTTGTGCCAATCGAAACCATCCGGGCATTACAGGCCGATGCCGCAATTTCCGCCTGCCCGTCAATCTGGAATGACCCGATGCCCAAAGCCGTGATTGAATCGCTTGCAGCCGGCTGCGCATTGCTGACAACACGGCGCGGCGGCATTCCAGAAGTCGCTGAGGGACGCGCCCATATTGTTGATAATCCCAGCATTGAAGAATTCGTCGCGGCGCTAGAAAAACTGGTTAATGATGATAAATATCGGATCCACCTTCAGCATCTAGCATGGACAGATTTTCCCTTCACCGCAGAAAAAATGGCCAGCGATGCAGACAGCATTAGACTGGCCGCCATCACTTCAGAAACCTGATAACATTACCCCCCCAATAAGGTAGGGACATGAACTAGGGCCTGCAGAGATAGACTTGCTGGCAAAAAAGGGTTAGCACTAATCGCGTGATCGAAATTCCGAGGACCCATAATGTTTTCAAAGCAGTGGATTGTATTACTGGTTTTGGTTTTTGTTGCAGTGGCCACGAATAGCAGTCCCGGCTTGGCCGCCGAGGGCGATATTGGCTTTGAAGCAGACAGCGTTAATGTGAATCAAGATGACGGCAGCATGCTGGCCACTGGCAATGTGATCATGCAGCAGGCCGGTATGGAACTGCGCGCCGATGAGGTCACTTATGACCGAGATGCCGATATTGCGGTTGCGCGCGGCAATGTAATCTTTACCGATAAGAACGGTACAACTCACCGCTCCAACGTCATGACACTTGACACTGAATTCAGTCATATTGTGGCGGAAACATTGCGCACCAGATTTGTGGACGGTACGTTTTTTACTGCGGAAGATGGCGATGTGGTGATCGACGAGCAATCGATGTTCAACACCTCAAGGTTCAGCCCCTGCAATTGTGATTTTGAAAATGGCGAAACGCCCATCTGGGACCTTCGGGCCACTTCAACGCGGCATGATGCCAAAACAAAAACGATAGTCCATGCGAACGTGCGCATGCATATTATGAATATACCTGTGGGCTACCTTCCTTATCTAGCGCACCCGGACTGGACAGTGCGCCGCCGGACAGGGTTTCTGGCTCCTTCTTTCGTGGTAAGCACTGATTTGGGTTTTACAAGCTGGATTCCCTATTACGTTGTGTTGGGGGATACCAATGACATTGAATTCACCCCTTACAACTATCAGCATCGCGGAAAAGCCTTGAAGACCTTGTATCGCCAACGCTGGGATGACTCTGATCTGGGGTTAACTTTGTATACGGCTTCGGTTAACACCTACAAAAAGAAACGCGAGGGCGTCGCCGCATTAGATGCCAGTTTCAACACCACCATTGGCGATAACTGGAAGGTCCGCGCGCGGGCCTTACGGGCAAGTCAGGACACGTTTTTGCGCCGCTATAAATTTATCAATGACACATGGCTAAAATCGGAAATCTCTGCCGAGCGGTTTAAAAAAAATCGCTATTATCTCGTTGAAGCCAGCGACACACAGAACCTTTCATCGGGTAAAACGCCTGATAAAGAGCCTACCGTGCTGCCACATATATTCTATGAAAATCTAACTAGCGGCTTTCGGCCCAGCCAGACACTGCGGACTGAAATCAGCGCCATTCAACTGGATAATGACGAAGGGCATGACATGTCACGGTGGGTCGGCAACGTCGAATTGCATGACAGGCTGACAGACGGGGCGCTGAAGACCGACGTGAGGGCAAGCCTGATTGGCCGCTATTATAGCATCCAGAAAAAACCAGCCACCGCCACCACCAAAACAGATGATCTTGGCCGTGTAAATTCAGCAGCTTCAATCGGGTGGCGATATCCGTTGGCAGTCAGCAGCGAGCAACGCAAGACGGTTATCGAACCTCAAATCCAGCTTGTCCATATTGGAGGCAGGGACCAGGCCAGTGAAATACCCAACCGGGATTCTGCCGATTACCGCATTGATTCAGCTAATCTTTTTCTGCTGAACCGCTATCAGGGATATGACTATCTGCGGCCAGGATCGCGGGCTGACGCCGGTGTTTCAGCCCTAGCGAGAGATTCCCTGCTGGGAGATGTTTCGGGTTTCATTGGTATCAGCCGCCGAATCTCCGGCAAACCGTCAGCTGGGCTGGCGGTAAATGATAAAAACACGCTGTCTGATTATGTTGTCAGCCTGTCGGTAAACCCACCAGCGCCTATCTCATTATCATGGTCAGGTAGAATGTCACCGCATGATTACAAGATGAATGAAGCGCGCACGGTTATCAAAGGAAGCGTAAGTCGGATCGAGTATAATTTTGAGCATATGCAGCTTGCCAAACCCTATTTTTCCAGTGCGGCATCTGACCTCGAAGAATTTAAAGCCACGTTGACCGCCGATATGGGTAAAGGATGGAGCGTTACCGGATCACAGGTCTGGGATTTGTCGAATGGCAAAACTGTCCGCGATAAATCAACAGCGGCAATGAAATGGACGGGCGGCCTTCAAGATTGTCTAACAGTGAATTTTGGATATGACCGCGACATGGCATCCGACCGTGACATCGCGGCAAATGATGCGTTTTTAATCACAATTAATTTCAAGTATCTTGGGTCAATTTCCCAGACTGATCTGTTCAAGCCAAAGAAGGAATAAGGGCCGGGCCGAAGCTGTCTGGAGCCAGCCCCCACGTGGCCCTTGGGTTACTGAAATAGCGCCCAGACCACCACTGCCAGCGTCAGAATTATCAATGACCGGGTCAATATTTGCGTTTTTGGAACGGCGCGTTGTAGTGCGGCCCCGGCCCAGCACCACAGCGTATGGAACAGGATTTGACAGGCGGCGAAGGTCAGCGTAACCAAAATTATCCGCGCTCCAAAACTGCCAAGTTCAGGGGCAAACTGGGTCCAAGCCAGCAACACCATTACCCATGCCTTTGGGTTTAACGGGTGCACAATGATACCCCGGCGAAAGCCGAAAACATGGGTTTTTGCATCGCCGGACCCGGAATCATTCCATGACTGAACAGTCAGCCAGATCATATAAGCAGCGCTGACATATTTCAGAATTTGTAGAACCAACGGCTGATCCATCAAGAACAGCCCCAAGCCAACCCCAAAACATATATTCAACGCTATCTTGCCGCCAACAAGGCCGGTAATAAAGCCCAGGCATGGCCTTACGCCCACCTGTGCACCGCCGATCATCACCAGCAAATTAGCCGGTCCGGGCGTCGCAACCATCAAAATGACAAAAATAAGAAGGTCTAAATATACCTCAATCATCAGGGATCAAACGCTTACCAAGGAGATGAACATCGTCGATGTTGTACCCCAGCCTATCATAAAATGACAGCACTGATAGATTGTCCTTCCGAACGCAGAAGCTGACTTTCGGACACCCGATTTCAACTAGAAATTCCTCGGCGCGTGCCATGATCAACGCGCCAAAACCATCGCGCTGATGTTTGGGGGAAACCGCCAGATAATTGATCGAACCGCGATGCCCGTCATACCCAATCATAATGCTCGCCACAATCCGATCATCCACCAAACCAACCCAAAAAGCCCCGTTTTTATCGGTCAGTTTGCGCGCCACATCCTGATGCGGGTTATTCCACGGCCGTGTCAGCCCGCAATCCTGCCAGAGCTTGACAACATCGTCGGTGTCCGCAGCGCTAAAATCCCGGATAGCAAGTGATGTGTTGTCCATCAGGCTCTCTCCAAATTGTGTCGGTCTTCATCACAAAAATTGGCATAATTTTTCGGCAAAAAAACTGACACGCTGCAAAACTTGCTGTCAAGTCACCGCCAATCCGGCGGCCAGCATCATGCCATCGCCACACTAAAATGTGAATTCCGATTAACACATTCGCAGGATTAGTTTGGTTACAATTTCTACCGGCTTAAAATTTGTACCTGCTTAAAATTCATATCCGCTTTGGGAGATTCTCATGATTACCTCTATTTGGCGCCTTTTTAAAAAATCATTTTCTACCTATGCAAATGTGTCGGGCAGGTCAGGGCGCGCCGAATTTTGGGTTTTCGTCCTTGGCAGTTGGGTGCTGATTTACGCTGTATCGGCGCTGACTTGGGGGGCGTTCTGGGTTGCTGACCCTTTGTTCCACGATGCGGAGTATAGCGACACCAGATCGGATCATCATGAACGCAAAGGTGATTGGCGTGATGGTGATCGGCACGAAGACGATTGGCACGATGGGAATTGGAACCTTAATTTTACCATTCACCGGCATGGCGGGGATGACAGCTATCACATGCATGGGGTGATGACTGGCGATCACGACGCCGTGTTGGATGAGGAGCATCACAAGGATACGGCTCACGATGGCACCATGACCAACGATGAGGATATGACCAACGATGAGGATATGACCAAAGATGAGGATAGGCATTTTGGGGCTTGGGAGCGTCACCACCGTGTTGATGACGCCGCCGAAACTGCAGGATTTCTGGTCTGGATTGCGCTGATCATTCCGTTTTTCGCCGTTGGAGCGCGACGGTTGCATGACTCCGGAAAATCAGGCTGGTGGCAGTTATTCTACGCCATTCCTGTTGCTGGATGGCTGGTTATGTTGATATTTATGCTGCTGCCAAGTGATGCGGATGACAACGCCTATAGCCCCGCCCCGACGCCCCCGGACGCCAGTTGATATAGGCCCCCTTCGATCTCATGGTAGATGAAAATCACACCGAACCCCATATGGCTCCCCTCGTGGCATTCGTGAACCGACTGCGTGAACGCTACCCGGATGGTTACGTTCCCCATTTTGATAAAAATGATGGTGGCGTTAATGCGGAAATTTTATTTTTGTACGCAAAACCCGGTAAGATGACATGTCCAAACGAGGGTGGTTCAGGTTTGATTAGTCAGGACAACAATGATCGTACCGCCAATGCGACGAAGGACTTCCTTGCGAAGGCTGATATTGACCGAAAGAAAATCGCAATCTGGAATACGATCTCTGCTTGGAATGGAAATTCAAAAATTACGCCAATAGAAAAAAAATATTCTGTGGAAGAGTTTCAAGAACTCCTCTCAATAGTTAGATGTATTGTTCTGGTGGGTAGAGAGGCACAGCAAACCCAGAACAAGGACAAGGTCTTTTTAAGCAGGTATAAGGTTCTGGAGTCTTTTCTTCCCTCTCCAAGAGTTGAAAAAATATATCCTCATAAATATTGGGGAATACCCGATATCTGGCGGCAGGCTAACCAGTGACCAAAAGAACATCAGATACGATTTAAGACGTAACAGACGGC
>JAACDV010000126.1 GCA_009936825.1 Bacteroidota bacterium
AGAAAAAGAAAAAGAAAAAGAAAAAGAAAAAGAAAAAGAAAAAGAAAAAGAAAAATTAACCAGTGACAAGCCGCGGTAGCTTGTTGAAATACCCGGTCACATCATTAACCGAGTTTGAGCGACACAGCACACGCGAGCGGTCACGCAGGATAAATTGCGGTTTTTCCTTTGGATGTCGCTGCTTCTTCTCAATCACAAATAGCGGCGCATCATGGGTGTGGCGGAAGATTGAAAACAGCGCCACACCATTCATATGGTCCAGCGCATAATCACGCCATTCCCCGCCAGCAACACGCGCACTGTAGGCCGCTAGAATGATGCTAAGTTCATTGCGCGAAAAATAAAGTTGGCGACGAAGTTTTTTAGGAATAGAAACGCTCGACACGTCAGCACTAAATCCGCTTTTCTGTTGGCTGTTTTGACTCTTATTGTTTATGTTGGGGTAGCTTTTGTCCTTAGTCAACCGGACGCCGCGATTTGTGAAATAAATTTTGTCCGGCAAAGCCATTGAGGTATAATTTGCCGGGGGCTGCCGGGGGTTGCTGATGGCTGGTGAGGGCGAAAATGTTTAAGGACCATCGTTTAGGGCGGTTAAGTAGTGTAGTGTGTTCAAACTGTGCACCCAAACAGCTTGCCTAAATTGTTTAATGTAATTTCAACGGCTTGTTGCATCTTCAATCGGGGCCAACGGTAGGAAACTAAAAAATGGCTGATATTTTTGACGAGATTAATGAAGATATGAAGCGTGACCGTGCGCAGCAAGTTTGGGCACGGTACGGCAAATATGTTGTTGGGACGGCTTTGGCGGTTATCGCGGTCGTTGGCGGGATTCAGGGTTTTGACTCGTGGAAACGCAGTCAGGCGCAGGCTGCTGCCACGCTATATTATCAGTCGCTGGCGGCCGAAGATGCTCCTGCTGCACTGAGCGACGTGATGGGCGACCTCACCAGTGGCTATGCGCTGATGGGCAGGTTTCAGCTGGCGGCTGGTCTGGCGGCTGGCGGTGATCTTGGCGGGGCTGAGGCAGCTTATGATGCGTTGGCAGCGGACACCTCAATTGCGCCGTTATATCAGCAGGCGGCGTTGTTGATGGCGGTTATGAACGCCCCCGAGGGCAGCGATGCTGGCGCGCTGCAGGACAAGCTGGCACCGCTGGTTGATGCAGACGGTCCGTGGCAACCGCTGGCGCTTGAGTTGAGCGTGGCGCTAGACCTGCAATCGGGAAATAAAGCGGCGGCGCTGACTAAGCTGGAAGTGCTGGAAAAATTGGAGACCGCGCCAAATGAATTGCGGCAACGCGCAGCGCGCCTTTCAGGTGTGCTTAATTCGTAATCTGGATTAACGTCGGGTCCAGATTTAAGTGGGGCAGAAATGACTGAACAGCTGATGAAGATAAAGTCTGGGCCAAGGTCACGGAATATACACAAAGTTGAGCCAAAGTCGTTGGCTGGGCGCGCTTTGACTGTTATTGCCGGATGCGCGGCTGCTTTGGTGATGACAGCTTGCTCGCAAAATGATCCGGTTCTGAAGGGGGACCGTATTTCTGTTCTTCCTGTGTTGAAAGTCGAAACCCCTATGGCGGCGGCGTTTGATGAGGGCGCTGGCCTGCCGGTTGAAGTGAACATAAATCAGGCAGTTTCGGTTGGTTTAACCGCTGGTCATTCTGGCGGCAATCCGCGTCTGCAAGCTCCTTTAAAAAGAATTTGGACGGCCAAGATTGGGGGTGCGGGAACGGAATTAACCGATCTTGCCCCACCAGTTGTTGGCAACGGGATGGTTTATACAGTTGCACCGAACGGGGTTGTCAGGGCCTTTGATGTCAAAAATGGCAAGCAGAACTGGTCAATCGTTATTGATGATCTGTCTGATGATCCGATGCCGGGCATTGGCGGCGGTCTGGCATTGACGCCAAATGGGCTGGCAGTTCATGCCGGGGGAACAACGCTGGCATTGCTGAACGCGGAAAGCGGTGAAATTGTCTGGACGGTTGAATTTGATATCCCGCTTCGGGGCGGCCCCACTATTGTTGGTGATGACCGTCTGGCGGTAACCGATCTTGACGGCAATATAACGGTGATGACGCTGGTTGCTGGTGACACGGTTTGGATTCATTATGGGCTTGCTGCCAATACTATCCTGTATGGGGCGCCGTCACCTGCCTTTGCCAATGATAGTATTGTGCAAACCGGTGCTGGCGGTGAGGTTTCTTATTTTGACGCGTCGAACGGTGATCTGCTTTGGACGGATTCGGTGGCTTCATTGCTGCCACGCACACCTATTCAAAGCCTTGGTGATGTTCGGGCGCACCCTGTCCATGATGGCGGTCTGATCTATGTGGTCAGCCAGTCCGGGCGGCTTGTCGCGTTCAGTGCGCGCAATGGGCTGCCGGTGTGGGAGCGCGCGATTGCTGGCCTCGAAATGCCTTGGGCTGCTGGGGAATCGCTGTTCATCACGTCGCTTGACGGGCGTTTATATTCGCTTCGCCGCAGCGATGGTGCGGTGCGGTGGGTGACGGAACTTGCCGGCGCGGTGCCGTTGGATGTTATCGTGCCTGAGGACCCGCCGCGTTATGTCGGGCCGGTTGTTGCCGGGGGACGGGTCTATGTTGTCTCTGGCAACGGGCGCGTGCAAAGCTTTAATGCAGATACCGGTGTTGAGATTGCCAGCTTTGATGCCGGGGTTCGGGTGCTGACAACACCGCAACTTGCAACTGGCAGAATGTTCCTGCTTGGCAGGGACGGCCAACTGATTGCCTTTGAATAAATCCCCAAAGATTAGCGCCGCACCGGTTTAGCTGGCTTGGCCGGTGGTATCAGCCTTATAAATAGAAAAAGCCCGCTCAAATGGGCCAAATGTGTCAAATGGGCCAAATGGGCCAAATGGAATCAAAATTGCACGGTGTCATCAGGCATCGATTTGACCGGAGACGGGCTGTTTTAAGATGAGTGCCACCTATTCCACCTATTCCAATTTTGCCAAATTCGCCACCTTCGCCATTGTTGGACGGCCTAATGTTGGCAAATCCACTCTGTTCAATCGTCTGGTAGGCCGTCAGCATGCGATTGTTGATGATCAGCCGGGGGTAACGCGGGACCGGCGTGAGGGTGATGGGCGGCTTGCCGACCTGCGCTTTCGGTTGATTGATACCGCGGGCCTGGAAGAAGCGGCGGTAGGCTCGTTAGAGGACCGCATGCGCGGCCAGACCGAAATTGCCATTGCATCGGCTGACGTTACTTTGATGGTGATTGATGCCCGTGCGGGTGTAACGCCCGCGGATAAATTTTTCGCTGATCAGATTCGCCGCGCCGGAGCGCATGTTTTGGTTCTTGCTAATAAATGCGAAGGGCGGGCAGGTGCCGCCGGACTGGCCGAGGCGTGGGAGCTGGGGCTAGGTGAGCCGGTGCATATTTCTGCTGCGCATGGCGAGGGCATGGTTGACCTTCACGATGCCATTCTGGAAGCAGCCACAACGCTGGGCGTCGATGTTCTGGAAGCCGAAATTGATCTTGATGAGGACATCATCAAGGATGACGAAGTTGAGGCACCGTTGGATGAAGACGGCAATCCCATTGATGTGTGGCAGGATGAACAGTCCGAATTGCCAATGCAGATTGCCATAGTTGGCCGCCCGAACATGGGTAAATCAACGCTGATCAACAAACTTTTGGGCGAAGAGCGTTTGCTGACGGGTCCTGAAGCCGGGATCACCCGTGATGCCATCGAATTGCCGTTCGAATGGCAGGGCAAGCCTTATAAGCTGGTTGATACCGCTGGCATGCGGCGCCGCGCCCGGATCAGTGATAAGGTTGAGCAGCTGATGGTTGGGGATGCGCTTCGTGCCATTCCATATGCGCATCTGTGCGTGCTGCTGATTGATGCTACCGAAGAAATTCACAAGCAGGATCTCGACATTGCCCGCTGGATTGCCGAAGAGGGACGCGCCATCGTTATCGGCGCAAATAAATGGGATGTGGTCCCCGATCGTCAGGCCGCAATCAAAGTGATTGATGATCGACTTGAAACCTCACTGGCACAGCTTCGCGGGGTTCCGGTTATCCACATGTCGGGCCTGCATGGGCGCGGTTTTGCAAAGCTGATGAAGGCTGCGGATGAAGCCTATGGGTTGTGGAACACGCGGATTTCGACAGGCCGCCTTAACCGCTGGCTGGAAGGAATGCTGGAAGCTCATCCGCCGCCGCTGGTTGAAGCCCGTCGGTTGCGCATTCGCTATATGACACAGATCAAAACGCGGCCCCCGACATTCGCCTTATTTGTCAGCCGGCCAGCCGACCTTCCCGAAAGCTATCTTCGCTATCTGACGACCGGATTGCGCAATGATTTCGGCTTGTGGGGAATTCCGGTGCGAATGGTGATGCGTAAGGGCGATAACCCCTATGCCAGCAAAGCCAAAAAACGCCGCTAGCCCACCATCTTACTTAGCGAACATATACCGGGCGAACATGTACCGGGCAAATATCTACGGGGCAAAGATTCTGTGCGCCGGACCTACAAACCCTATCTTATTTCTTATCCAAAAACACTTCGGTGTTTCTCTTGATAAGATTATTACATATCAAAATTGGCAGACCGGTAAAAAAATCATAAGCACTGCCTTTGCCAGCCCTTTTTGCCGTGGCTAAAACAATATTCGGCTTGGCCGGTTTGAAGTATGTCTTGATATTAACGTCTTTGCCTTCAAGGATCAGTTGAATGGCTTTTCGCGTGGCCGCTGGATTGTTCCATTCGGCCTTAAACTTCACTATGCCCTGCTTATCAATAATAAAAACAGCATTGGGCATACTGCCATAAGCCTGGTGTGCAGTGCCGTCCAAATCGTCAATAAAGATCTCTCTATCGTCCTTATCTTCGGTTCTAAGACGCGTGGCTGCATTTTTTTTATCATCAAAACTTTTGTGTGCAGGAATGATGGCGCCGGGATGGGCCTCTCTTACATAAAGAACAGAAAAGGTTAGATTGGGATATTCCCTGGCATTCAGTCTCATACCTTCTCTTCTTGTATGAAAAAGAGGACAGGTAACGCTGCCCAGTTCCAGCACTAGGTAATCACCATCAAAATCTAAGAGGGTCTTCTTCTTGTTATCAATTGTGGTCAATAAGAAATCCGGAGCCCTCTGCCCAATCATGGGGCCAGCTTCGTTAGTGAAGTCATAATCTTCTGTTTTGAAGGTATCGTAATTATATGTCGTCATCGATTTTCTCCGACATCCGCTCCCTCACGAAACCACGTCGTTATCTGGACGTTTTATCTAGCCAATAACCTTCATGCCAAGATGCCTCATATCATAAAATAGCATGGATTAATGAATATCGTTCCACGGTATCGCCTTGGCGGGCACGCGGTTTCAGACCAAAAAAGTCTCTAGCTCACCGCGCGAACATACTCGGCCAGATGTCTGGCAAGGTCGGTAATCTGGTCAGCCAGCGCGGCACTACGCACCGGGTCCATCTGCGCGTTCCCATCCATATAGAGCGCCCGGTTAATTTCGATCTGAACTGATTGCCGACTGCTGCGCGCATCGCCATAGCTGCGGGTGATATATCCGCCGGCATAGGGCGTGTTCCAGCCAACCGACAGCCCGGACTTTTTCAGAAAACCGGTAATTGCCGTGGCCAGATTGCGATCAAGCGTTACCCCGAAGGCATCGCCGCAAATAATGTCAGGCAGCCGGTTGTTCAGCCTGTCAACGGCCGGCATCGAGTGAAAATCGACCAGCAGCGCAAAGCTGAACTGGTCATGCGCGGCGTTCATCAACCGGCCAAGAGCGTCATGATAGGGGGTGTGGACCGCGTTAATTCGCCGGTCAATTTGGGAAACGGCCAGTTTGGTATCATAGATCGGTTGCCGCGTTGCCGTCAGGCGTGGCCACAGTCCATAACCGGCTCTGACATGCTGGTCAGCGGCAGGGACGGAAATCGGCGCATCGAACATTGATTTATCCAGTGATGTGGCGGCGCGGTTAACGTCCAGATACCCGCGTGCGATGCGATTCACCACACAGGAAATGCCGTCCTCCGGAAGGTTGCTCCACAGATAATCAACACCGAAATCCTCCAGCCCGCGAAGCGCGTCAACTGGCTGAATAATGCTGCTCGTCAGGTCAGCCGGATAAATGCGCCCGGCATGTGGGCAAGACACGATCACCGGTGATGCGGGGGCTGGCGAGGCGGGGGCTGGCGAGGCGGGGGCATCCGGAAGGCTTGGCCGATAGATGTCCAGCGGTTGATAGCCGGGGGAATCAAAAACGGACTGGCTGACGATAATGGGCGGCAGGCGAGGGTCGGTGATGCCAAGGTCAGCGCTGGAGTCAGCTGCTTCTGGACGGGGCGCATCGACTTCAGGCTCGCTTGGACCAGATTGGTGCCTGCCAAATGCCATCAGTTTGTTCAGCACTCTTTCCATTCCTTCCTCCTACCATGCTTTGCGAGAGGGACCCAACCCGATTTCGGGAGGTGCGTCAAAAAGGTTCTCCGGAATAAGGGGTGTTAAATCCGGCACCAAAGGCAAACGCCGACGGAACCGGCACCAGCACGGCAACAAAAGCTGGCATTGTTCACTGAAAACAGCTTGCGAAAAACCGGCCATTGGTGCAAAACGGGGCCGTGGCAAAAGCTGCTAGGGGCCGTCTCAAACGGGTAAGCTCCATCACAGTGTCACCAACCCGCCCCAGCGCGGGAATGAAATCGGGGGGTGTAGCTCAGCGGGAGAGCACTTCGTTGACATCGAAGGGGTCACAGGTTCAATCCCTGTCACTCCCACCATTTCTTTCAA
>JAACDV010000127.1 GCA_009936825.1 Bacteroidota bacterium
CACCAGAACAGCTGCCTGAATTCGCTTAATCTGGTTGCTTGGGCTCAATGTGGTCGAGACCGTGCGGCTGACCTCATAGTTGCGAACCTCGCTGCTGGTCCGGTTACCGGTTGATCCGCTGGAGCTATTATCGTTGTTCTGCGTTGATTCAATTTCTGACTTGGTTGGCGCACGATTAGATGTTGCACCTGGAATGCCTCTGGCAGACGTCTCAGATGACGTCTCGGTGCTGGTTTGCTCACTACGAAGGGCGTTACCTTCAGGATCAACGATTTCGCTGGTCACTTCACTACGCGTAAAATCCATATCCAGATTAACCTGCGCGGTCACATTGCCAGCACCCACAATTGGACTGACCAGCGAAATCACGCGGTTACGATAAATATCTTCAAGGCGAATACGGTGTTCCAACTGCGAATCTGACAACATCCCGGCGCTATCCTGCGGGGGACGCGACAACAGATTTCCATACTGGTCAACAACGGTCACATCATTCTTCGCCATAAAGGGCACCGAAGATGAAACAAGATGCACGACTGCTTCAACCTGCTGTCTTGATAAGGAACGGCCATTTTCCATCTGCACAAAAATGGATGCAGTTGGCGGAGTTGATGCCCGTGCAAAAACAGATTTTTCGGGAATCGCCAAATGTACACGCGCCGCTACAAGGCCCTGAATTTCGCTGATTGACCGCGCCAGCTCAATTTCTTGGCTTTGCTTTAAACGTACATTTTCAACCGACCGGCTTGATCCCATCGGAATCTCGGCAATAGCCTGATAGCCGTCTGGAACCGAAGATGGCAGACCCTGTGCTGCGAGACTCATGCGCGCACTATGATAATCAGACGTTGGGACAATCACATCACCGGTAGTCGGATCGAGCATAACATCAACGCCGCTATTCTTCAGCGCCTCGACAACGCGTGCTTTTTCAGCTTCCGGGAGGGATGCGTAAAGCGTGGTGCGCTCGGGCTGCTGCGAGACAACAAAGAAAATCAAACCAATCACCGAAACGACGATTGCGCCGGCTGCCGGCAAAACCTGACGAAGATTTTGACCGCCAGTCAGACGATACAAAACAGCCATGGGACCCGTGACCGGCACTTTTGTGACAACAACGCCATCCGCTTCATCCATCTGCGCATTTGGATCCATTACTGTAGTTGCTTCGGCCATCGGATTGTTTCCCGTTCTTTAAAATATATGGAATGCTGTGATTTGAGTTTAGATTATCAAGATGATCTAAAATCAGACCGGCATATTCATAATGTCCTTATAGGCACTCAAGACCTTGTTTCGTACGTTGAGTGTCATCTGAAATCCAAGTGAAGACACCTGCTGGCTTACCATCACTTTGCTGAGGTCATTTTCATAACCAAGCTCATAATTCTTCGCGAGATCGGCGGCTTGGTTCTGGTTCTCAGCGACTTTTCCAAGCGCATCAATGATCCGGTCGGTAAATTCCGGGCCAGACTTTTCTGTTTGCAAGACCGCCTCGGCGCGCTTTAGCACTTGGGCGTGCGCATTGCCGATGCCATTTCCAATTGGTCCGATCGTCGTCATAACCTGTTGCCTTCTCTATTCTTAAATCTGTGTTTGTTCTATTGGCCGGTTAGGCCTGCGCCGCGCTTGGGCGGAAAACGTTGGCCATACTGGCTGGTGTTCCCGGCGATGCGTGCAGAGCGTTATCAATCAGAATTTCGGTCGCACCAATCACCCCATCGCTTGCCAGTACCAATGCACGCTGCAAAACATTTTCCAATTCACGAACATTACCGGGCCAGCCATGCGCGCAGAGTGCGTTAATCGCGCTTTCTGCAAGCCAGGGCATATCGCTGGCGCTCTTTACATGACGGCGTAAAAGGAATGTTGCCAGCGGAACGATATCTTCAACACGCTGGGCAAGGGCCACGGTGTTTAGCGGAAACACGTTCAGACGGTAATAAAGATCCTCACGGAATTTACCTTCACGAATTTCCTGCGCCATGTTGCGATTGGTTGTTGCGACAACACGAACATCAACAGGAATATCTGTCTGCGAGCCAATCGGCGTAACAGTCTTTTCCTGAAGCGCCCGAAGCAGCTTTGCCTGAAGCGACATTGGCATTTCCGAAATTTCATCAAGCAGCAATGTGCCAGTATCAGCAGCCCTAAAAATGCCCTTATTAGCGGTTGAAGCGCCCGTAAAAGCACCCTTTTCATGACCAAATAAAATGGCCTCAAGCATATTTTCAGGGATCGCCGCACAGTTAATTGCCACAAAAGGCGCACCTGCGCGCTCTGAATGATTGTGAATGAAACGCGCCAGAACTTCCTTGCCAGTGCCTGTTGGCCCATTAACAAAGACGGTCACATCGGTCTTCGCAACGCGGCGCGCCAAACCCAACAGCTCGCGGCTGGCGTTATCACCTGCGGCAACCGTCGTTTCATCCGACAGCATTGTTGCTATGACCTGCAATCCGTAATCATCGGACGGGCTTACCATCGGGCCGCCAGACTTTGACGGCGCCGGCATCGAGACCCGGATGAGCTTGCCACCCATCGTCTCAGTTACTCCAAAGACCGGGGCTCCTTCCTCAACAATCATCATCGTGCCAGCCCGAACCGCGCGCCCTTTGGCGACCGCCGCTTCTTCGCCGCCAAGCGCTTCTTCATATGCGGCGCTGCAGACATAAGTTGTTAAACGTTGATCGGAAGGCTCGGTACTTTCAGCAGGAATAACTGACAACAGACGATCCTTTAGAATCGTTGTCAGTTTCTCCGCAGATCCAAACTTTTCATTTTCAAGACGAATGGTTGTCATGGCTTTTGCCTCGGGCAGATTTATCTTGCCAAGACAAAGGCAAGAAGCTTGCCAAAGTTATTTATGACCTAATTATTTTTTGAAAATTGATAGATATTTATTTCATTAATAAATTTTTGATATCTTTTTCAGATGGTTAACAAATTATTAATGAAATAAATATTTGGTGTTTTTTTTTTATCCTATCCTCGGCACCACCCACCGAAAGCGGAAAATTTGTCAGATTTGCGCCAGGGGAAAAAAATATTCAAATTGGACCAACAAAATTTTGACAATCAACATATGAGATCGCTAATATCCACCAAATTTTTGACACTTCCTGCTTTTTACCTTTTTTGTTTGGTTTTTTTAAATGCACGCTTCGATTGAAGAGACCATTGTCGGTCAATCATCCCCTGTTAAAGAACTCAGAAAACTCATCGGCGTTGTCGCCGAAGCCTCTACCAGCGTTCTGGTTCTTGGCGAGACAGGTACCGGCAAAGAACTGGTAGCACGGGCTATTCACCGGGAGTCGGGGCGGCGGGGCAATCTTGTTTCGGTAAATTGTGCAGCAATTCCGGCCGAATTGCTGGAGTCGGAGCTTTTCGGCCATGAAAAAGGGTCCTTTACCGGTGCTGATAAAGGCCGCGAGGGCCGTGTCGAGATGGCCAACGACGGGACGCTATTTCTTGACGAGATTGGCGACATGCCCCTTCCCCTGCAATCGAAGCTTTTGCGGGTTCTGGAGAACAAGTCGATTCAGCGGGTTGGCGGCAATAAAGAGATTGAAGTTGATTTTCGCCTTGCTTGCGCAACGCATCAAAACATTCAGGCCCGCGTCGAGGATGGATCCTTTCGCGCCGACCTTTTCTTTAGGATCAATGTGTTTCCGCTGCATGTCCCAACACTGACTGAGCGGCATGTCGATATCCCCCTGATTTCCAAATCTATTCTCACCCAGCTTGCCGGCGATAATGAAGATCGCGCACCAAATCTGGATGAGACCGCTTTCACCGAGTTATCGCGCTATACCTGGCCTGGCAATATTCGTGAACTTCGCAATGTTATTGAACGCGCGATGGTGATGTTTCCCAACCAGACAGTCACTGGCACAGAAGTTCGTGAAAACTTGCTGCGCCTGAAAGCCCCCAGCCCAGCCGAGGAGATGGCCGCACTGTGGGATGCCTCAATGGACCTAAGCGGGGTTGATGTTCTTCAAGAATCGTCCGAGCCTCCCTTGCCGCACCCCACGCATTATGCGGACTGGTTCAGCTATTTTGATTCGATTGACATGCGCCGACACCTTCGCGATGTGGAAGTTGTATTGATCGAAGCGGCGCTTGCCAAATCAGACGGGCTGGTCAGCCAGGCTGCCGAGGCCTTAAAATTGCGGCGAACGACTCTCATTGAGAAAATGAAAAAGCTGATGATCGAAAAACCAGTCTGATAGACTCCAGCCCCTGTTAGGGCTGGTACCCGTTTAGGGCCTTTGTTTGTGAGCTTACATTGCTGGATAAAGTTACCATTTCCATCTTCAGTTTGGAAATTGCCCGGGCATTATCCTTGGCACAACTCTCCAGAGCCTCAAAAAAAATCTGGTCATTGTCCGGGTCTATTTCAGCGGTGAACTGGTGCAGCAATTCCCGACGTGACTCATCTATATTCACCACAAGGTCAAAATTTCGTGCCGCGATGGCAGTTTCGATCCTGTCGTTCATCTGTTGGAACTCGTCGATAAAATCTTCTTTAGTCATGGTCATGGCAGTCACCCCAAAATCACTTTGACAACTCATCAAGCGGCATTGCCCGCCAGGATTCACGAATTTCTATGAGACAGTGAATTGCCGTATCCATGCCTTCAAACTCCTTTGTCCGAAAGCTGGCCAGTAATTGCTGACGGGCATATTCATAAATCCGGAACAGATTATCGGCGATTTCACCCCCATTATCAAAATCCAGACAGGACTGAAGTGAGTGAAGAATGGATAGAGAGCGCGCGTAATGCTCGCTTCGCTTTTCCAACTCTTCATGCCCGGAACTGGCCCAATGGCGGTAGCCCTGCATGCGCCGAATCAGCTCATCAAATAGTACCCCAATAAGAATATGGGGATCGTCCGATTCCACAAGCGCTTCACTTTCGGCGCTTTTATAGGCTTGCACCCCTTTAAGACTCGACATTCTTTCCTCTCCTGTCGTTCGATTCCACGTTGAAACGCCTAGATTTGCTTGAAAAAAAGCAGACCTGTGTTACTGTCTGATCATGATTTCGATTGCCAACAATTCTATGCACCAAGTTATGGCCTCCCAACGCAGGCCCGACCAATCGTTATTGGGAGGTCTAACTGGTGCAACATCCATGCCAATTGGCGCCATGATGGACCGCCAAAGTCAGCTTGCTGTGGTACCAGCTGAGGCAGCCAATACTATGATGCGCTATGATAGCCGCAATCAGGTGCAAATTATCAATCCACGCCTCTCGCCCTCGACAGTGACGAGCGAACGCGCGCTTGAAGCACGTGCAGGAAATGCGCCAACTTATAGGCATAATGTGATGGCAACGCGGATTGAACGCACATCAAACCTGTTCGCCGATGCGCCAACCTACCGCAATCAGATTGATATTCTGGCCTAGCTGCAAGACGC
>JAACDV010000128.1 GCA_009936825.1 Bacteroidota bacterium
GCGCGCGCTATCCCCGTCCCATTCAGCGGCGCCGCCATTTGCACCAACAATTCCGGTAAACATGCGGTTATGCGCCGGAGCAAAAATAAGCCCCATAATAGGCGCACCATGCAAAATCAGCCCGATATTGACGGTAAAGGCGCCGCTGCCATCGGCGCGTAGAAATTCCCGGGTGCCGTCCAGCGGATCAACCAGAAAAAACAAATCCGGCGGGGCGCGTTTGTGGCTGTCTGTATTCTCTTCGGAAATAACCGGGATATCAGGGGCAACATCCGCCAACCCAGCCAGCAGGATCTTCTCCGCCGCCTCATCAGCAAGCGTTACGGGTGAGCCATCGGGTTTTGCCCGCAGCCCAACTTCGTCGCCATGAATTGCCATAATCGCCTCGCCGGCAGTGCGCACACAACCCAGCAATGCACCAACCAACCGATGGCAATCTGGCACCTGAACCTCAATTTCTGTCACCCGGGTTCAACCGGCGCGGATAGTGGAAGAAATATTGCGCAGGTTGTTAGCCAGCACCAGAGTATCAAGCGCCGCGGCAACAAAATCCACGCCGCGGTCCATATAGGCGCGTGCCGCCACCGGGTCCAGCGACATAATTCCCGATGCCTTGTCCGACGCCGCTATCCGGGCCAGCGCGTCATCAATGGCGTCAACCACTTCCAAAGCACCAGGATTTCCAAGATGCCCCATATCGGCACTCAGATCAGACGGGCCGATAAAGACCGCGTCAACGCCGTCAACTTTCAAAATATCGTCAAGCGCAGCCAATCCGGCGCGGCTTTCCAGTTGAACAACCAGACAGACTTCATCATTGGCCGTGCTGAGATAATCAGCATGACTGTTAAACGCTGACGCGCGCGCGCCCGCACTGCCAACACCGCGAACACCATGCGGCGGATAATATATCGCACGAACCAGCATTTCTGCCTGCTGGGCGCTTTCAACCATCGGCACCAGCAAAGTCTGGCATCCAAGATCAAGGATTTGCTTGATGATATAAGTCTCGCCAATCGGCGGGCGCACCAGCGCTGGCGCGTTATATCCCGCCAACGCCTGAAGCTGGGCCAGAATAGAGGGCACATCATTTGGCGAATGCTCACCATCAATCAGGTACCAGTCAAAGCCGGTTGTTGCCGCGATCTCAGCCCCATTGGCGGTGCCTTGCGTCAACCAGCAACCAATCGTCGGCTTGTCCTTTTTCAACATCGCTTTGAATTCATTTACCGGGGCTGCCATCGGACTTCTCCTATTTTATATGACACGGTCAAGCATACAGAAATTAAACGGCGCGGCAGCAGATTATTCAAAATCAATCCGAACAGTACCGAACGGCCCGTAATCAGCAACAAACCGGTCATCATGACGCGCCTCAATCGGACGGATAAAGCTTCCTGAAAGAACAACATCACCGGCGCGCAATCCTCTGCCATATTTGGCCAGACGATGCACCAGCCACGCCATACTTAGCACCGGATCATTCAAAACGCCTGCGCCGAGACCGGTCTCTTCAACTTCATCATTTCGGCTGACAATGGCCCCGACCCAGCGCAAATCAAAGGCATCAACCGGATGCCGCAGATCACCCATGACAATCCCTGCATTGGCGGCGTTGTCCGAAATTGTATCAAGAACCGTGCGCGCCGAACCGGTTTCAGGATCCCAGCGGAAAATCCGCGTATCCAGAATTTCCAGCGCCGGAGCCACAGCCTCGCTAGCGGCAATTACGTCAGCTGGCGTCACGTCCTCGCCGCTAAGGTCATGCGCCATTATAAAGGCAATTTCCGCCTCGATCCGGGGTTCGATAAACCGGCCCGCAGGAACGCACCCTCCATGCTCAAAAAACATATCCTCAAACAGGATACCGCTATCGGGAATATCGATATTCAGCGCATATTGCATCGCCTTTGACGTCAGGCCGATCTTCCAGCCATGAATGGCCCCGCCAGCGGCAAGTTTACGCTCAACGAAGGCGGCCTGAATGGCATAGGCATCATCCATATTCATCGCTGGATGAAGACCGGTCATCAGCCGGGTATGGCTACGATCCCGCTCAGCTGCAAATAACGCATCGCCCGCAGCATCTATTTCTTTTTTGCTAAGATTGGACATTATCACACCCTATTCATCAGAAACGCTGTTTTGCAATGTACCCAATCCACCCGCGGTCACCTCTACAACATCGCCCGGACGCAACCATTTTGGGGGATCAAAACGCGCTCCAGCCCCGGTGGGCGTGCCGCAAATAATCACATCGCCAGGTACCAAGGTGATGAAGGTCGATACATAATTGATTATTTTGGTAAAGCCGAAAATCATCCGGCTGGTGCGGTCTTGCTGGCGAATCTCGCCATTGACGCGCGTTGTGATTTCAATATCGGCCAGCATGTCAGATCCGGTAAACGCCAACAGCCCCGGCCCCATCGCGCCTGATTTTTCCCAGTTCTTACCCTGCGTCACATTGAATTTCGCATGACGAACCCAATCGCGGATCGTGCCTTCATTGCACAGGGTTACAGCAGCGATATGATCCCACGCATCTTCGGCGGCTATCCGCCTGCCCTCACGCCCGATCACAATCGCAATTTCACCCTCATAATCCAGCTGTTCGGACTCAGGCGGGCGGATAATATCCTGCCCATGCCCAACCAGCGTTGCCGGAAACCGGACGAACAGTGACGGGTTTTCCGGCGCACTCTGCCCATCTTTATATTCGGCGTTGCGATCAGGGAAATTCACCCCGACACAAATGATTTTTTCAGGTGATGGCAGGGGGGCGCACAGCATCACATCGTCAAGCATCAGACTTTTTGCAGACGCAGCATCCGGCCCCGTGGCGGCAAAAACCTCATCCAGTGATCCGGCATTGGCAGCGTCACTCAAACTGGCAAAGCGTCCGGCAAAAAAATCAGTCAGATCAGTGATCCTGTCGCCGTCAAGCCGTCCAAAACGCTGCTGTCCATTGCTGTTACTTTTGGGGATAAAGGTGACGAGACTGCTATCCATGATTTTTCCATTACTCTCGTGATTTGGGGTTTCGTTTTGCCGGTTACGTTTCCCTCGTTAAGGGGCCACAATCGGCTGCGCTTTCAAATCAGGGTCGCGCGGCGCTGATCCGGCAAATAAACTGCCATGTTCAAACCATGATCGCGGCGCCGGTGCTCCCCACAAGGTCTGGCGCTGCGGGTCGGTCAAATCCCAGTGATTTGGCTCATGATCCGGATCAACCGTCTGATAATCCGAGCAATAAATCTCTGTCCGATGGCCATCAGGATCCAGAATATAAAGGAAAAAAGCGTTGGCAATCCCGTGACGTCCGGGCCCGCGCTCAATATTGGCAACATAGCCGGTGGTGGCCATTACATCCAGAAGATCAATGATGTTCATCGGCGTTGGCACCCAAAACGCGATATGATGCAGGCGCGGCCCAACACCGTTGGTAAAAGCAATATCATGAACGCCGCCCTTGCGGTGCATCCACGCCGCCCACAAATGCCCGGTTTCCTTTTCCTCGGTATATTCGGTCGTCCGAAAACCCATATCATTATAAAAGCGCACGCTTTCATCGACATTTGGTGAGAAACAGTTGAAATGGTCAATCCGCAGCGGCTTCACACCTTTATACAGCGCATATTGCTGGTGAATGGTGGGCAGGCGTTCCATTTCAAAATAAAATTCCAACGGAATGCCGTGCGGGTCCAGAACCCGAAGAGTGCGCCCCTGAAATGGCCGTTCAACCCAGCTGGTCGCATAGCCGATACCGTCAAAATAAGCGGCAGCCTTATCAACATCACCTTCAGAATAAACGCGGAATGCCAGAAAATTACAGGCGGCAACATCCCCCTTTGTCAGCATCAGACAATGATGCCCACGCTCTTCCATAGCGCGCAGACAAATCTGCTGGCTATCCTCGTGCGTGACCTGCAAGCCCAGTGTATCAACATAAAATGCCCGGCTGGCAGCAAGATCGGTTACGACAAGTTCGGTGTGCGAAACACGAACAATGGTGAAATCAGGATAAAGATTAAATGCTGGTACAGGCATAATATTTCCTATAGGCCGAGTTTGGGAACGGCGCGCGGAGCCGTGGCAAAGGCGACGTTCTTTGTTTCCATGTAGAAATCGAACGACCAGTCGCCGCCATCCCGTCCAATTCCTGATTCCTTTGTGCCGCCAAACGGGGTTGGCAGATGCCGCACATTTTCCGAATTCACCCAGATCATGCCAGCATCCATCCCATCGCTAAAGCGCATTGCACGGGTCACATCATTCGTCCACAGATATCCGGCGAGGCCGTAAATCACATCATTGGCAAGGTCCAGCGCCTCATCCTCATCGGCAAACGGGATTGCGGTCAGAACCGGCCCGAAAATCTCTTCCTGCGCAATCCGCATCGACTGTTTTGCCCCGGTGAACAGCGTTGGCGCTACATAACATCCGGCGGCAAACTCACCGTCGGTCACCTTGCATCCGCCGGCCGCAATGGTAACGCCCTCTTCGCGCGCCACATCAAAATATGACAGCACCTTTTCTTCATGCACAGGATGAACCAGCGGCCCGACAACGGTTTCAGGATCCAGCGGATGCCCGACCTTCAAGCGCAAGGCCTTATCCGCCAGAATAGTGACAAACTCATCATGGATTGACGCCTCAACCAACAGCCTGCTGGATGAGGTGCAGCGTTCGCCATTCAGCGAATAAATCATAAAGGCGGCGGCATCGGCAGCGCGCTCAAGATCGGCATCGGCAAACACAATCACCGGATTTTTGCCGCCAAGCTCAAAATGAACGCGCTTTAGCGTTTCTGCACCTTGGCGCATGATCATCTTGCCGGTTGCACTCTCACCCACAAAGGAAATTGCCTTGATTGCCGGATGCTCGGTCAGCGCCTTGCCAGCTTCCTCACCCAGCCCGTTCACCAGATTCCAAACCCCGGGAGGAAGTCCCGCCTCGGCAGCAATTTCAACCAGCAAACTAGCGGTAATCGGCGATAATTCGGCGGGTTTATGAACCACCGTACATCCCGCCGCCAACGCCGGAGCAATCTTCCAAGTTGACAGCATAAAGGGCGTATTCCACGGCGTAATAACACCAACCGGGCCAATCGGACGGCGCGAGGTGACATTCATCTGGTTGGCGGCAAACAGACTTTGACCGTCGCGCGCCTGAGGGGCCTGATCCGCAAAAAAGCGGAAATTATCCGCTGCACGAAGCGCCGCCTTCGACATAAAACGTAACGCCTGACCGGTATCAACACATTCCAGCAGCGCAATCTCTTCGGCGCGGGTGGCGATTCCATCGGCAATTTTGTGCAAGATCACCCGCCGCTTGGCCCCGTCCATATCTCGCCAAGCCACAAACGCGTCACTGGCCGCCCGGGCCGCTGCATCGATATCATCAGCCCCGCTGCGCGCCACATCACAAAGATGACGCATATCTACTGGCGAGACGCTGGCAAAGGTCGCCCCCGATTTCGCCGGGATATTCTTGCCGCCAATATGATTCAAAACCGGTGCATCCTGATAGCGCGCCAGAAAGGCCTCGGCCTTGGTGACATTTTCAGCAAAAATCTGTGTGTTGGTCGGGGTCATGTTATTTTATCCCTCGCTGGGGCACAAATAGTTGTGGGTTATAAATAGGTAGGGGCCATCACTAGGTGCGGCTATCAACCTTGATTGACTTCACGGGCGATCTGCGTATTAATTCACATGTTACGTATTTTTATCGCGCTGTCAACTAATGAGGGGAACATTGCGATGGCACATCTCAGTTTTGAATATTCGGCAAACCTTGAGGCGGATCTGAATCTTCAGCATTTCTGTGATCATTTGCGCGATATAATGCGCGACAGCGGTGTCTTTCCCTTGGGCGGTATTCGCGTCAGGGGGGTGCGGGTTGATGTCTGCGCGGTGGCCAGCGGCGCCCCGGAGCTGGGTTTTATCGACATGACGGTCCGAATGGGTGCAGGCCGTGATGAGGCCACCCGAACCGCGGTAACCGAAGCAATTTATGCGGGCGCGGAAGGCTGGCTAAAACCGCGGATGAAAGACCGGCCTTTTGCCCTGTCGTTGGAGATAATCCAGATCGATGCCCGTTTTTCTGAAAAGCGGTTCAACACCCTGCATGCCTTCCTGAAATCGCAGGAGCAGACGGGTGGCTGATGCACCGCGTTATAATGATTCGCTGACTATTGCGCTTTTGCGCGCGCGCGATGCAGTGACAGCGCAATTTCGTGAACATGTTAGCGCCGCCGGATTGACCTTGCAGCAATGGCGGGTCATTCGCGCGCTGGCCGATGGCAGTGAGTTGGATACCAGCACGCTGGCGAAACGCTGTGTTATTCTGGCACCGTCGCTGTCCCGTATCATAAATCATCTGTCAGAAAACGGGCTGGTCGAACAGGTACCTGCACACGACCGCCGCTTACGCGTTTTGCGCCTGACCGCTGACGGGCAATCACTGTTCGGGAAAGTCTGGCAGACCAGCCAGGGAAAATATCGGGATATCGAGACTGCGTTTGGCGTTGAGGAAACGCGCGCGCTTGTTGATAATCTGAACCGGCTGCGGGCCGCCCTAGAACGATCAGACTGAAC
>JAACDV010000129.1 GCA_009936825.1 Bacteroidota bacterium
ACTGTAACCGATTTTGCCAAGTTTCTGGGTTGGTCTACGTCGGTTCCTTTTTCGAAGGCGGTTAGATAAGCCAGAATTTGCATTGGGATGGTCAATAATAACGGAGCCATTAACGGGTCAACGTTCGGAACTATGATAACATCATCAGCGAAATCTACGGTGGCGGCGGCGCGCTCTTCGGTTACCAGAATAATGCGGGCGCCGCGTGCTTTCGCCTCATTCAAATTGCTTGCGGCCTTGCCCATTACCTCATCTGCGGCCAGTAATGCGACCACCGGCAGCCCTTCTTCGATCAACGCAATGGGCCCGTGCTTCATCTCACCCGACGCAAATCCCTCGGCATGAATATAACTAAGCTCCTTCAACTTTAGCGCGCCTTCCAAAGCTATTGGAAACAGCACATCACGCCCCATGAAGAGAGCTGATTTGGCATTGGTCAGCGAATGTGCCAGCGGCCGGATTTCATCAAACAACCCCAGAGTCCGGCCAATTAATGCTGGAATCCCCTGAATTTGTGCCTGAATTTCGGCTTTCCGCTCGGCGCTGATCCTACCCTTGGCCTCGGCAAGAACGGCGGCAAAGCTGATCAACACTGTCAATTGCGCGGTGAAGGCCTTGGTACTGGCAACCCCGATTTCAGGACCCGCGCGCGTTGGCATCACCAGATCAGCCTCCCGCGCGATGGTACTTTGCGGAACATTCACCAAACCTATGGTCTGCAAACCAGCCTCGCCAGCATGCCGCATCGCCATCAACGTATCCAGACTTTCGCCGGACTGGGAAATGGCAATGGCAACCGAAAATGCACCGACAGCCGGATTGCGGTAACGATATTCCGACGCAATTTCGCAGCTAACCGGAACATCGGCCAGACCTTCAATCCAATAACGCGCCACCATCGCCGCATAAAAACTGGTGCCCGCCGCCAGAATCACAATGCCCTTGATTTTGGCAAGATCAGCCGCCGGAACCGGGCTGGTTAACTGCCCGTCAGCCCCGGTCATCGCGGCAAGTGAATGGGTGACCGCATCGGGCTGTTCGTAAATTTCCTTTTCCATGAAATGCCGATAGCCGCCCTTATCAACCATTCCCGGGCTGGCAGCAACAAGCACAATCTCGCGGTTAACCGGCGTTCCGTTCTGGTCATAGACCCAGGCTTCATCAGGCCTCACAATGGCAAAATCGTTATCTTTCAGATAGATAACTTTTCGTGTTAGATGCCCAAGGGCGACGGCATTAGATCCAATAAACCCTGCCCCATCGCCAATCCCAATGGCCAGCGGTGACGCGTTTCGCCCGACAATCATCATATCAGGATGATCAACATGCATGGCAGCAAAGCCAAATGTTCCCTCAATTCGTGAAATCACATCAGCGCCCGCCTGTTCCGGCGACATTCCCTGATCGAAGGCATCCTCAAACAAATGCGCAATCACTTCGGAATCGGTCTCACTCGCAAAAACATGGCCTTTGCTTACCAGCATGGTGCGAAGGTCATTGTGATTTTCGATGATACCATTATGCACAATGGCGACCTTATCTCCGGAAATATGCGGGTGGGCGTTGCGTTCCGACACGCCGCCATGCGTGGCCCAGCGCGTATGACCAAGACCGGCGCTGCCCGCTAGCGGTGCATCATGCATAACCGAAACCAGATTTTTAAGCTTGCCAACCGCGCGGCGCATCGCAAATCCGCCATTCGCCATGGTTACAATGCCAGAGCTGTCATAGCCTCTATATTCGAGACGCTTTAATGAATCCAATAAGGTTTCACTGCAATCTGCCAAACCGACAGCACCAACGATTCCGCACATATATTTTGCTCCGATTTATCCAGCAATAATTCTTCTTAGCGCCCGATTTTAACGAACCTTAACGCCATAATCAGACGGTTAAAAGGACCGATACACCCATTTACTCTCCAAACAGGACATAATTTTTATTAAAAGCAGCAATTAAGATGCGGCTTTGAATTGATGAACACGATAATTTTCGCTTATAAAGGCGCATGGATATCACCGCCATCATCCTTGCAGCTGGCAAGGGCACACGAATGAAATCGGCGTTGCCGAAGCCGCTGCACCATGTTGGGGGTCGGCCAATGCTGGCTTGGAGCATTGATGCGGCAAAGGCGGCGCACGCTAGTACGATCATCACCGTTCTAGGGCCGAAGTCAAAAGATATTCAGGACTGGCTGAATGACACCCCTTTTGCCATCCAGCATGACCAGCTTGGAACGGGAAATGCGGTCGCGGCGGCGCATGATCTAGCTGCCGGCATTGACGGGGTTACCCTGATCATGTTTGCCGACACGCCGCTGATCACTGCGGCCACTCTGGGTGAATTAACGGCGTCGGTCAGGCGCGGTGCAGCCATCACAATTGCCGCTTTCGAGCCGGCGGATCCGAACGGCTATGGCCGTCTGGTCAAGGGGGATGATGGCAATATTCTGCGCATTGTCGAGCATAATGATGCGAATGATGCCGAGCGCGCACTGAGCTTGTGCAATGGCGGGATTATGGCGGTCCGCACGCCGCTGCTTTTTGAACTTCTGGATCAGGTAACAAACGACAATGCCAAGGGTGAGTTTTATCTGACAGACATTGTTGGCCTTGCCAACATGGCAGGACTGCCGGTTGATCATGTGATTACACCGCAATCTGATGTGATGGGTATTAATGACCGCCGTGATCTGGCCGCTGTTGAGGCTGAATTACAGATCCGCCTGCGCAATGCGGCAATGGATGCTGGCGTGACGATGAGCGCCCCGGAAACGGTGTTTCTGGCGGCCGATGCCGTGATCGAGCAGGATGTGATTATCGAGCCGCATGTGATTATTGGCACCGGCTGTCATATTGGCGAGGGCAGCATCATTCGCGCGTTCTCTCATCTTGAGGGTGTTACTCTTGGTGCCTGTTGCATGATCGGGCCTTATGCACGTCTTCGCCCCGGCACAGTTGCCGATGAAGGCGTTCGTATTGGCCATTTTGTTGAAGTTAAAAACACCCAGCTTGGGGCGGGTGCCAAGGCCAATCACCTGACCTATCTTGGTGATGCCGAAATTGGCGCAGCGGCAAATATAGGCGCTGGCACGATCACCTGTAATTATGATGGTTTCAGCAAATATAAAACCCTGATTGGCGAAGGAGCTTTTATCGGGTCAAACAGCGCGCTGGTGGCACCTGTCAGCATCGGCACGCGCGCTATTATTGGCGCTGGCAGCACCATCACCGGGGATGTTGCGGCCGACAGCGTCGCGGTATCAAGAGCCCCTAAAACCGAACGTAGCGGCGCGGCCAAGGAATTTCGTGACCGCCGTGCTGACGTCAAAAAAAGGTGAAAAGATGGGTAATGCAACGGTTCTGGCAAGCACAAAAATGAGGTAACGAGTCCATGGATGCGGCGACAACAGCACAGGTGCTAACAGATATCCAGCGACGCGCGGTTTTGGTCATAGGCGACGTTATGCTCGATAAATTCGTCGATGGCAGCGTATCGCGCATATCCCCCGAAGCACCGGTTCCGGTTTTGGACAAGGCAACCGAAACCCTGATGGCCGGCGGCGCTGCCAATGTTGCCTGCAATCTGGCCGCGCTTGGCTGTGAGGTGCGGCTGATGGCAATTTCAGGCGATGATACCGCCGGGCGCACTCTGTCGGGGCTTTTGGGATCAAACCTTGCCATTGATTATCACCAGATCATAGATAAAGACCGGCCCACCACTACCAAAACACGTTACCGCGCCAATGGACAGCAGGTGCTTCGTGTAGATGAGGAGATTTCAGAGCCTATCACTGAAGAGCTGCAAGACCATATTCTCAGCGAATTTACTGCGCAGCTCAAAACCTCGGATATCGTCATTCTGTCTGATTATGCCAAAGGCTGTATACCAGAACCGCTGATCGCCAAGCTGATCGCTGCCGCGCGCGCCGCCAACACGCCGGTGATTGCCGATCCGAAATTGTCAAATTTTGCAAGTTATGAAGGCGTTGATATTCTAACCCCCAATCTGGCTGAGTTGCACAGTGCAACACTAATCAGCAATGATGGGCTGGAGAGCATCGCTAACGCCGCCTCGAAACTGGCAGCCCAATCTGGCATCTCCGCGGTCCTAGCAACATTGAGTGCGCGCGGAATGATCTTGGCAAACGCCGATGGCAGTTGGTCGCACGCCCCGGCACATGCGCGTGAGGTTTTTGATGTATCGGGGGCGGGCGATACCGTGGTTGCAGTTCTGGCGGCGGCAATCGCTGCGGGGGTTCCGGCCGCAGGGGCAGTGGCGCTGGCCAATATTGCCGCCGGAGTGGTGGTTGGTAAATCAGGAACCGCGGTTGTAAGTCCGGGCGAGATTATTACCGCTGCCGCCCCCGCCATGCCCCCGACTGACTGGCACCATTGGAGTGACGCCGCGGGTAAATGGCGCGATGCCGGACAGAAAATTGGATTTGCCAATGGCTGTTTTGATTTGCTGCATCCCGGCCATATACACCTGCTGTCGGCAGCGGCAGCGCGCGGTGACCGGCTGATTGTCGGGTTAAATAGCGATGCGTCAGTAAAACGTCTGAAGGGCGAAGGCCGCCCGTTGCAGACCGCCGAGCAGCGCGCCGCCGCAGTGATGCAACTGCCATTCGTTGATGGTGTGACGATTTTTGAGCAGGACACCCCTTATGACCTGATCACGGAATTGCAACCCGACCTGTTGTTCAAAGGCGGGGATTATGCGGCCGAGGACGTTATCGGCAAAGATGTCGTGACTGCGCGAGGCGGCGAGGTCGTAATCATCTCGTCGCTTGGCAGTCACTCCAGCTCAGCCCTGATACTGGACTAGACCAAAAAGGTGCTAATCC